>JAXMJH010000078.1:0-32908 GCA_034376725.1 Lysobacteraceae bacterium
GTGAGGCGGACAAGGCGAAGCACTGCTTCGCCCCGCCGAGCGCCGGAGCCATGGATGGCGCAGGCCGGGCTTTGCTGTGAAGCAGGATGCGTAACAGCAAAGGGCTGTCGAAAAACCCCGGCGACGGCTCGCGCACCTGGAGGGCAGGATGCCCGCAAGGCGCGTCCGCGGGGTGCCTTTTCTTTCGGTTACCTTTCTTTGGGCAAGCAAAGAAAGGTGACTCGGAGGCCCGAAGGGCCTGCGAAAGCTCTGCTTCCAAATTCCCAACGCAATCAGTGCAGGTAACTCGTAAGCCCGAAGGACCTGCGAAAGCTCTGCTTCCAAACCCTCGACGCAATCAGTGCAGGTAGCTCGGAGGCCCAAAGGGCCTTCGAAAGTTCTGGCTCCTCGGCACCAAAGAGGCCAGCCCGTCTTTCGCCAAACCACCACCTCACACGGGGTAGATGCCTACCCCGTTCCCGCAGCTGATCGTATCGGCGACCCGACTCAGATCACTACATTGATCAGAATTACCGCCACCAGTGCCGGCGTCACATAGCGCATCAACACCCGCCACACCGCATACGCCCAATCCGGCATACCGTCGAGCTGTTCTCGGCTGACTCGTTTGTCCAGAGCCCAGCCAGCGTAGAGCGCCATCAGCATGCCGCCCAGGGGTAGCATCAGATCGTTGGCCAGATACTCGATGGCACCCTCCACGTCGCGGCCCATGATCCGCACCTGAGCCAGCACGTTGTAGGTGAACACGGTCAGCAGGCCGACCGCCCAGATCAGAACGCCGACCAGGATCGCCGCCGTGCGTCGGGTGCTCCTGGTCTTTTCGACCACGTAGGCAACGCCCGGCTCCAGGAGCGAAATCGATGAGGTCCAGGCGGCTACCGCCAGCAGCAGGAAGAAGGCGACGCCGTAGTAGATGCCGATGCCCATGTCGGCGAAGGCCAGCGGCAGGGAAGTGAAGATCAGGCCCGGTCCGCCACCCGCCGGATCAAGCCCGAACTGGAAGACGATCGGGAAAATCGCCAGACCTGCCAGCAGCGCGACGCCGGTGTCGGCCGCCGCAACGGTGAGGCCCACCTTGGCGATGTTGATGCGGTCCGGCAGGTACGCGCCGTAGGTCATGATGCCGCACATGCCCAGGCTCAACGAGAAGAACGCCTGGCCCAGCGCACGCACGAAAGTCTGTCCGGTCACTTCGGAGAAGTCGGGTTTGAACAGAAATTCGGCCGCCTGACCGACGAAGCCGGTGTAGAAGCCATAGCCCAGCAGCATCAGCAGCAGCACGAGAAGGGTCGGCATCAACAGCGTCACCGCCCGCTCAAGACCCTTCTCCACGCCAGAGGCAACCACGCTGACGGTGAGGATCATGAAGACGGTATGCCAGAACAGCAGCAGCTTCGGATTGGCCAACATGGCATTGAAGGTGGCAGCCGGATCTTCGATGCCCGGGCCGCCGAATACCTGCTGGATGTACAGCCAGCCGTAGTAAAGCGTCCAGCCGGCAATGACGCTGTAGAAGCTGAGAATCAGGATTGCCGCGATCAGGCCCATCCAGCCGATCACCACCCAGCCGCCGTGCAGGTTGCCCTCGCGGGCCAGCTTGATGAAGGTATTGATCGGGCTGACCCGACCGGCCCGGCCCAAGGTAATTTCAGTGAGCATCAGCGGCAGGCCGACCAGTGCGATGCAGGCCAGATAGATCAGCACGAAGGCGCCGCCGCCGTTGTCCGATGCCAGATAGGGGAAACGCCAGATGTTCCCCAGGCCGACCGCCGCGCCGGTGGCGGCGAGGATGAAGGCCATGCGCGACGACCACATGCCGTGAATGGAAGTTTTGTCCATGGATGACTCCGCGTTTCGTTCGGTTCGGTTCGACGGCGATCAGACGCCGCGATTTGGGTGGACGACTTCGGCATGCGGTTCAATTCGCAATACCTTGAAGCCGATGTAGGCCAGTACCAGGGCAACCAGCGGGCTGGCGAGATTGAACAGGGCGTAGGGCAGATAGTCCAGCGTCGCCACACCCAGCGTGGCCGCCATGTAGGCGCCGCAGGTGTTCCACGGCACCAGGGGCGAGGTGATGGTGCCGGCATCCTCCAGCGCGCGCGACAGATTCACCGGTGCCAGTCCGCGCTTTTCATACTCTGGCCGGTACAGTCGCCCGGTCAGCACGATCGCCATGTACTGGTCGGCAGCCACAATGTTGGTGCCGACAGCGGTGCCCAGGGTGGCAGCGATCAGGGCCCCGGTTGATTTGGCCGCCGCCAGCACGCTGCGCACCATGCGCTCGAGCAAACCGACTTTTTCCATCACCGCGCCGAACGCCATCGCGCACAGGATCAGCCACACCGTATTGAGCATGCTGCTCATGCCGCCGCGGGTCAGCAGTTCGTCCGCCACTTCGTTGCCGGTGTTGGCCTTGAAGCCGTCGAACAGGGCCATCCAGGCGCCCGAAAGCAAGGCCATCGGCGCAGACAGCTCGGCATTGCCGGCCAGCGCGCGGACCTGATCCGGCTGGAACAGCGCAGCGAATACCGCGCCTAGCAGCGCACCGATCAGGATGGTCGGAAACGCGGGAAACCGCCGAATAGCCAGAACCAGCACCACGATCAGCGGAATCAGCAGATGCGGGCCGAGCGCGAACTGGGCATTCAGCAGCTCGGGCAGGTTGCCGAAACCCGCCTGACCGCTGGATGGCGTGTGGCCAAGGCCGATGATGGTGAATCCGATCAGCGCAATCGCGATGCTGGGCCCGGTGGTCCAGACCATGTGCCGGATATGGCCGAACAGCTCGCTGCCTGCCGCCGCAGGCGCCAGATTGGTGGTGTCGGACAATGGCGACATCTTGTCGCCGAAGTAAGCGCCCGAAATGATCGCGCCAGCGGTGATCGCCGGCGACATTTCCAGGCCTTGTGCGACGCCGATCAATGCCACCCCAAGCGTGCCGGCAACTGTCCACGAACTGCCGATGGACAGCGCCACGATGGCGCAGATCAGGCAGGTGGCGGGATAGAACCAGGCCGGCTGCATCAGATACAGACCGTAGTCGATGAGCACCGGCACCGTTCCGGACAGAATCCAGGTACCGATCAATGCGCCGACCGCGAGCAGGATGAAGATGGCACCGGTCGCCAGGCCAACGCCGTGGACGATCGCTTCCTGGATATCGTCCCAGCGCCAACCGTTGCGCAGGCCGATGATCGCCGCCAATCCGCCGGCCAGCAGAAGGGCGATCTGGTTGGCGCCATACGACGAGTCGGCGCCGTACAGATACACCGACAGCGCCAGCATGGTGGCCAGCGCGATCAGCGGAATGGTGGCCTCGACCAGGCCCGGCTCGCGCCGCGTGACAGTGGATTCGGCCATGCCCCCTCCCAGGAACGAAGCGGCGAGTGTAACCGTAGACAAGCCGATCGTGCAGGCCCACGTTATGCTGCACCGCCATATCGCTGGAGGATCGTCCGATGTCGAACGCAGCAATCGCCTTTGCTCGCGCGCTGTCCCGCTACCGGGGCCGGCAGCCGGCAGAGTCCGGCCAGTTTGAAGCCGCCGAGCTGTTTGCCGGATTTCTCGATTCGCACGTCGAGGTATTCCAACGCCGGCATCGGGTCGGACATTTCACTGGTTCGGCGTGGCTGGTTTCGGCCGATGGCATGCGGGTGCTGCTGACCCATCACCGCAAGCTCGACCGCTGGCTTCAGCTTGGTGGGCATGCCGACGGCGATGCCGATCTGGCGCGGGTGGCGCTGCGCGAGGCCGAGGAAGAGAGCGGGTTGACCGGGCTTTCGGTCGAGCCGGAAATCTTCGATCTGGACCGGCACCGGATACCTGCCAGAGGGGACGAGCCGGAGCACTGGCACTACGACGTGCGTTACGTCGTGCGGGCCGGGCCGGACGAGCAGTTCGTGGTGAGCCCGGAATCGCACGACCTGGCGTGGCGGGAGGTCTCGGGTCTACTGGGCGATTCCGAAATCGATCCATCGATCCGGCGCATGGCGCGGGCCTGGCTGGCCCGCTGACCGGTCGACTCCCTTAGTCGCTGCGTTCCGGTGGACGGCGAGTGGTCAGCGTCGATTTCAATGCCGCGATGTCCTCGCGCAAACGCCGAATTTCGGCGTGGAGGTCGTCTTCGATGTGGTCGCGGGCATCGGCGATCACTGCTTCGGTGTGAGCGTGTTCCGACTCGGAGTAGGTCTGCATCGCGCTGACGATGACCGCGATGAACAGGTTGAGCATCACGAAAGTGGCGCCGAGGATGAACGGGATGAAGAACATCCATGCGTACGGAAACTCGACCATCACCGGCCGCACGATGCCCATCGACCAGCTTTCCAGCGTCATGATCTGAAACAGCGAGTACAGCGAGCGGCCGAGCGAGCCGAACAAGTCCGGAAACCCCTCACCGAACAGCTTGGTGGCGATCACAGCGGCGACGTAGAAAATCAGCCCAAGCACCAGCACGATAGAACCCAGTCCGGGCATCGCGCCGAGCAGGGCGCCTACCACCCGACGCATCGACGGCACGATGGTGAGTATGCGCAGCACGCGCAACACGCGCAGCGCCCGCAATACGGAGAACGGCCCGGTCGCGGGGAGCAGGGCGATGCCGACCACAGTGAAGTCGAACAGGCTCCAGGGATCGCGAAAGAACGCGCCGCGCCAGGCGTAGATCCGAAGCGCGATCTCGACCACGAAGACCGCCAACAGCGCCTGATCGATCCAGCGCAACATCGGACCGAACGCGGTCATCACTGAAGCAGAGGTTTCCAGCCCCAGAATGGCCGCATTGGCCACGATCAGCACGAGAATCGCATTCTGGAAACGGCTGTCTTCCAGGAACCGCTGCAATCGGGTTTCGGGAAGCATGCTTTTGGGTGGGGTCATGGCGAGGCGCTGAGCTGGGTTTGCCGGGATGTTGGGGCGAGCGGAAGGATTCGCAAGCGGGACGACGCGAACGAGTCGGCCGAGACGGTGCTCCTGCCAGGAGCGGCAGAACGACGAGGCGGGGGAGGTGGCGCTTGCCCGCGTCCCGGCGCGCAACGGCAAGCGAGCGCACTCCCATCACCGGGTGCGACGAGGCTGTCGGCTGGTACACCGGTCGCAGGGAGTGTGGGCGGTTCATGTGGCGCCGAGTGTCCGTCGGTCATACACCCGTCTGGCCGCCACACAGCGCCCACCGTGCGGTCCCTCCGGCTGGTTCAGGCCCGGCCCGCGAATTCGCCGGTGGCGGTGTTCACCAGTACTTTTTCGCCATTGACGATGTACTCGGGGACCATGATCTCCAGCCCGGTGCTCAGGCGCGCCGGTTTGGGGCGCTTGGTGGCCGTGCCGCCCTTGAGCTCGGGCGCGGTTTCGACCACGTCCAGAGCGACGTTGGCCGGCAGCTGAAGCCCGACCGGCAGATCGTCGATGATCTGGACGTAGCAGCCCTCCAGTCCGTCGCTGATATAGCCGGCTTCGTCGCCGACTGCCTCGGCATCGAGCTGGTACGGGGTGTAATCGTCGGCGTCAAGAAAGACGAAGGCGTCGCCGTCGCGGTAGGAAAAATTGGCCTGGCGACGGCTGAGTTCGATTTCCCTGGCATCGTCGTCGGCTCGCAGGCTGAGGTCGAGCTTCTGCCCGCCGGGCACGGCATAGAGCGTGAAACGGTAGGTCACATTGCCGCCGCGCCCCTGAGGCGCGCTGCGCTCGACCGCGCGGACCTGCCACGCGCCGCCGTTGTGTTCGATGACATTGCCGCGTTTGATCTCGGAAGCTTTCATGGTTGGGCCAGGATATGGATTGGGAATGGGGAATGGGGAATGGGGAATGGGGAGTCGTACGGAGGGCGGAAATCCGGCGCTGTCGGGCGATCCGATTCTCCAGTCCCGATTGCCGATTCCTGGCTTACTTGGGAGCCAGCCGAGTGGCGCCGTCCAGCCGGATGGTTTCGCCGTTCAGGTAGCGGTTTTCGATGATGAAGGCGACCATGCGGGCAAATTCGTCCGGTTGACCGAGGCGCGAGGGGAACGGGATCGAGGCAGACAAGGATTCCTGGACTTCGGCCGGCATGGTGTCGACCATCGGGGTCCAGAAAATGCCCGGCGCCACGGTCATCACCCGAATGCCGAACCGGGCCAGTTCGCGGGCCATCGGCAGGGTCATGCCAACCACGCCGCCCTTGGACGCGGAGTAAGCGGCCTGGCCGATCTGGCCCTCGAAGGCGGCAATCGAGGCGGTGTTGACGATGACGCCGCGCTCGCCGTCTTCGCCGGGCGGGTTGCCCTGCATCCGCGCGGCGGCGGCCTTGGCGACATTGAAGCTGCCGACCAGATTGACCATCACCGTGGCCTGGAAGCCGGACAGCGGCATCGGCCCGGTCCTTCCCAGTACGCGACCGGCTCCAAGGATGCCGGCGCAATTGACGGCTACATTCAGCACGCCGAGAAAATCCTGGGCGCGCCCGAATTTTTCCTCCACGCCGGCTTCGTCGGTCACATCGGTGCGAAGGTACAGCGCATTTTCGCTGCCGAGCGCAGTAACCGCAGCGGTGCCTTTCTCGTCGTTGATGTCGAGCAGCACGGCCTTCCCGCCGTGATCGATGATATGGCTTGCGACAGCCAGGCCGAGGCCTGAAACGCCGCCAGTGACGACGGCACGCACGGTGTCGAGTTGCATGACGGGATTCGCTTGCGAATGGCCGCTCAGTTTAGCTCAAGCGCCAGCCGCACGGCGTTGTTCGGTGCGCCCCGATAGCGACGTTTGCCGCTGGTTGTGCTCAGTCGCGAAGGTCGAGGAGGTAGTAGCGATCGCAGCCGAAGTGGCCGGTGGCACCGAGCGCGGAATCGATGCGCCGGAAGCCGTTGCGCGCGTAGAGTGCCTGCGCGGCGTCCATTCCGGTCAAGGTCTCGATGTAGCAGCGGGCGTAACCGGATTCGCGGGCGAAGGCCAGGCAACGCTCGATCAGCGCCTGGGCCGCGCCGCGCCCGCGCAAGGGTGGCAGGAAGTACATCTTCCGGAGCTCGCAGGTGCCATCGTCGGCGCCCTCAAGAGCGGCAATGCCTGCACCGCCCACGACCGTTCCGTTCAGCTCGACCACGAAGTAGGCGGCCCCATCGCGCCGGTAGGCTTCGCTCATGTGCGCCACCTCCGGATCGTGAATGGCGAAACCGGCCCCGCCGGCGCCGAACTCGGGCATCACCTTGCCGATGATTGCGGCGACGGTCGGATCGTCCTCGGGGCGAATAGCGCGAATCGTCCAGTCGACGTTGCCGTTATGACCGCTCACTTTGCGCTTTGCCCCACCAGCCTGGCCGCGAAATCGGTCGCCGGCATTCCGGGTGCGAACAGGAAACCCTGGCCGATCCGGATTCCATTTTGCAGCAGAAAGCGCCTTTGCGCCTGGTTTTCGACGCCCTCGGCGATCACCTGGAGGCCAAGATTGCGCGCCACGCCGGTGATTGCCCGGCAGATGGCGACATCGGACGTCTCGTCGGGCACGCCCTGCAGAAACGACTTGCTGATCTTCACGCTGTCGATCGGCAGCCGCCGCAGGTAGTTGAGTGCGCTGTAGCCCTCACCGAAATCGTCGATGGTGAGCTTGACGCCCATGTCGCGGAGCGTATTGAAGGTGTTCATCGTGTCGCTGATGTCCTCGATCAATACGCGCTCGGTGAACTCGATTTCCAGATCGGCTCCGCCCAGTCCGTGATCGGCAAGAAGGGCTCCCACCATTGCGCTGAAATTCTCGTTGAGAAACTGTCTGTAGGAGACGTTGACGCTGATCCGCGACAGTGCGAGGCCAGCGCTTCGCCACGTCCGCAACTGCCTGCACGCTTCGCGCAGTACCCACTCTCCGATGCGCACGATGTCGCCGGTGGTTTCGGCGTGCTCGATGAATCTGTCGGGTGCGATCTCGCCGAGTGCCCGGCTGTGCCAGCGAATCAGCGCCTCAGCGCCGACCACGCGACCATTGGCCAGATCGACCTGCGGTTGATAAACCAGTTGGAACTCTCTGCTTTCCAGGGCGCGGTGCAGGTGAGTCTCGATCTTGAGTCGATCCTGCTGCCGACGCGACAGGGTCGCATTGAACGACTGCCATGTGCTGCGACCGCGTCGTTTCGCGTCGTACATGGCAGCATCGGCATTATTGATCAACTGCTGGGCGTTCGCGCCGTCCTGGGGGTACACGGCGACACCGATGCTCGTCGTGATGCTGAACTCCTCGCTGCCGTAACTGAACCTGTCGCCGAAATCGCTGGCGATGCGTTGCGCGAGGCGAATCGGAAGCCCCGGATCGTGCGGTGCATCGACCAACACCATGAACTCGTCGCCTCCAAAGCGTGCCAGGATCCCGTCGTTACCAACGGCTCGGCGCATTCGCCGGGCAACGCCGATCAAAACCTCGTCGCCGACCGCGTGGCCGAGCAGATCGTTGACGATCTTGAAGCGATCCAGATCGATGTACAGCAGGGCAATGCCTGTGGGCTGGGCGCGGCGGAGCCGGGCGTCCAGCTCGGTCTGGATGCCTTCGCGATTGAGCAGGCCGGTCAGATTGTCGCTCTGGGCGCGGATGCGAAGCTCGGACTCGGCCTGCTTGCTTTCCGAGATGTCCTGAATGGTGCCGACGATGCGTGCAGCCAGCGGGCCGCTGCCTTCAGGCTCCCCGGTCAAGCGAAGCCAGACGGTCGGCTCGCCGCATAGCCGGAAATCGATTCGGATTGGGTCGCCATCGTTTGCCACCCGGTGCAGGCTGGCTTCCAACGTCAGGCGATCATCGGGATGAATCCGTTCCAGCAACTCGGACTTGGAGTCGCCGGCGAAGTCGCCACCCTTGCCGTGCTCGCCGACCCTGCCCAGCAGGTTGAGCGCCTGGGACGTGAAATACCACTGGTCGCGCCAACGATCCCATTGCCATCCGCCGATGCGCGCAAGCGACTGCGCGCGCTGAAAAAGTCCATAGTCGCGTCTGAGCTCGGTGACATCGCTGAACAGCGAGATCACCTGCGTCGGATCGCGGCGCTCTCGCTCGAACTGCGGTACGGCGGTGACCGAAATCCAGCGAAGATCGCCTTCGCCGCGCCGATAAACGCCGACCAGAGTACTTTCTATCGTCCGTCTTTCGCGCAGCGCGCGCAGCGCCGGCAGATCCCGCAATCGGATTCGTCGACCCTCGGGGTCCAGCAGTCGCCAGTCGCGCAAGTCGGCTCGCCCTGGCAACCACCCGGTCGGGATGTTCAAGATTCGGTAGGCTGCCGCGTTGCCCGACAGCGGTCGTCCGCGCGTGTCCTGGACCAGCACGCCCTTGTCGATGGTATCCAGCAGCTGTCGGTAGCGCCGTTCCGCGCGATCGCGGCCGGTCAGGTCGCGGGCGACGGCCACGATGCGGCGCTCGCCGTGGTCGTCGAAGCTGGCCGAATGAACCTCGACCGGAAACTCGCTGCCGTCGGCGCGCCGGTTGCTGGTCTGCTCGACGTGGGTGCCGCCGCGCTCAAGCGATTCCCAGACCAGATCCAGATGGTTCGCCGGCAGCGACGGATTGATCTGCCGGATCGACACGCCGATGAGAGACTCTCGCGGCTGACGGTAGGAAGCCAGGGCCGCGCGGTTCAAATCAAGCAATATGCCGTGTTCGTCCAGTACCACGACCGGATCGGGCACGGCGTCGAAAAGACTGTCGTATCGCTGGCGTATGGCCAGCGACTCAGCGGCCAGGGATCGGATCAAGGCCAGGGCTTCGGCAAGCAATGCGGCAGGTATCGATTGGCCATTCACCGATTCGATCGCGCACTGGAACCGAGCCAGCGATGCATCGATCGCGGCCGTCTCGCGGACCGCGGCATCGGTTGGCAGGTATCGCCAGCCCTCTGGGCCAAGGTGCGGGGTCATCTGCCCATGCTCGTCAGGCCTGGCTCGGAAGACATCGACTAAACGCTTCGGGCCGGAACACTGATTTGATGCCCATGGCGTCGTTGCCTCAGTCGAGCGGTTTTGGTTGAAGACCGGCCAGGCCGGCGCTGCTGCCGGTGCGCCGCTTGAGCAGGCTCGACAGCCAGATCCCGGTTTCGATCAGCGCCGGCAGATCGACACCGGTGGCAATGCCCATGCCGTCGAGCATGTAAACCACATCTTCAGTCGCGACGTTGCCGCTGGCGCCTGGCGCATAAGGGCAGCCACCGACGCCGGCGACTGCGGCGTCGACCACCCTGACGCCTTCCTCAAGGCAGGCGTGGATATTGGCCAGCGCCTGGCCTCGGGTATTGTGGAAATGCGCGGCCAACGCGCGCATCGGTACCTCGTCGGCCACCGCCCGCAGCATTGCGCGGGCCTTGGCCGGGGTACCGACGCCGATGGTGTCGCCGAGCGAAACCTCGTAACAGCCCAACTGGTGCAGTCGCTTGGCCACCCGTGCCACATCGGACAGCGCGACCTCGCCTTGATACGGGCAGCCGAGCACCGTGGAGACGTAGCCGCGAACCGAAACGCCATCGGTTTTTGCGGCTTCGATGACCGGAATGAACCGCTGGATGCTTTCCTCGATCGAGGCATTGACGTTCTTGCGGCTGAACGCCTCGGAAGCGGCGGCGAACACCGCGATATCCCGGGCTCCCGCTGCCCGCGCGCGCCGGTAGCCCTCCATATTCGGCACCAGAACCGGATAGCGGACGCCCGGCTGCTTGTCGATCCCGGTGAACACTGCCTCGGCGTCGGCCAATTGAGGCACCCATTTCGGGCTGACGAAGCTGGTGGCCTCGATCGAGGTGAGTCCGCAAGCGGTCAATCGCTCGATCAGCTCGATCTTGGCCTCGGACGGGATGATGTCCTTCTCGTTCTGCAGGCCGTCGCGCGCGCCCACTTCGACGATCCGAACGGAGTCGGGCAGGCTCACGGTTCAGACGCTCCGGCGCGGCAAGCGCGATTCGCGGCCGTTTGCTGCGGCAAATGTCTGGCGTCGAGGCCGCGCGTCTGCCTGGATGTGTTGCATTTCATGTCCTCGGTTATCGGCGGCGCGTTTCAGCGGCCGAAGCATACTAAAGAAGCGTAGCACTCCCACGCACAGTCGGCCCTTGATTCCGAACCACCGCGCCACCGCGCCACTGGCCATGTTGGCTCGGTGGGGCATAGGGCGTGTGTGACTATTCTTCCAGAGCTTCCTCCAGCGTCATCAATTCGGCATCGGCCTCGACGAAATCGCCGTCGGACGTCTGGATCGTTGCGATCACCCCGTCACGCGGCGCCCGCAGGCTGAGTTCCATCTTCATCGCTTCCATGACCAGAAGCTCCTGGCCCTCGGTGACCGCTGCGCCGACTGCGGTCTTGATCACCACGATGCGCCCCGGCATGGGCGCCAGTATCCGATGGCTCGGCCCGCCTGCGCCCTCGGCCTCGAAGCGGAAGGCCGACACCCGGCTGAAGCCGCGCCGATACTCACCGTCATGGGTGAATACTGCATCGGCACTGGCTGTGGCGCGGATCCGCATGGATACGCCGTCGATGCGCGCACTCAGAATGCCATCGGCGAGTCGCGCGCCGGCGATATCGATGGCGAACGCGTCGCCGCGCAGGCGGTAGTCGCCGGCGCTCCCGGAGGCGTGCAGCACGTGGCGGGTGCCGGCCGCTTCCAGCGCCAACAGCCGCTCGCCGGCGTGACCGAGTCGCCAGCCGTCAGCGATTGCCCATGGTGAGTGTGGATCGCCGGATCCGCCGGCCTGGGCGCGGGTCTGGGCTTCGTCGTGCAGCAGTGCCGCCGCAGCGGCACAGGCCAACTCCGTCGGTTTGGGCGGACTGGCGGGGACCAGCACTTCGTCGAGGTGTCGGTCGAGGTAGCCGGTGTGGATGCGGCCCTCGACCACCGACGGGTGGCGGATGAGCTGTTCGAGGAAGCGGACATTCGACTTGGGGCCGACGATCGCCGTATCGGCCAGCGCCTCGCGCAGGCGGGCCAGCGCACGCGGGCGGTCGCGGTCGTGGACGATCAGCTTGGCGATCATCGGATCGTAGAAGATGCTGACCCGGTCGCCTTCGATCACCCCGCCGTCCAGCCGCACATGGCGGGATTGTGCCGGCAGCCGCAGCGACTCCAGCCGGCCCGAGCCGGGCAGGAAGCCGTTCTCGGGGTCTTCGGCGTACAGCCGCACTTCGATGGCATGACCTTCGTGGCGGATATCGGACTGGGCCATCGGCAGCGATTCGCCGGCGGCGACCCGTAACTGCCACTCGACCAGATCGAGTCCGGTGACGTATTCGGTGACCGGATGCTCGACCTGGAGACGGGTGTTGATTTCCATGAAAAAGAAATCGCCGCTGGCATCGACGATGAACTCCACCGTACCGGCGTTGACATAATCGATGGCCCGCCCGGCGGCAACTGCGGCCTCGCCCATTCGGCTGCGCAGCTCGGGCGTGACGAACGGCGAAGGCGATTCCTCGATCACCTTCTGGTAGCGGCGCTGTGCCGAGCACTCGCGCTCGCCCAGATGAATGATGTTGCCCTGGCTGTCGCCAAAGATCTGAAACTCGATGTGTCGCGGCTGCTGGATATAGCGCTCCAGCAAAACCCGATCGCGACCGAAGGCGCTGGCTGACTCGCGCTGGCAGGATTCCAGCGCGGCGGCGAATTCGGTCGACACATTGACGATGCGCATGCCCTTGCCGCCGCCGCCGTGCGCGGCCTTGATCATCAGCGGGTAGCCAATGCCGTCGGCCTCGAGCTGAAGTCGCGCCGGGTCCTGATCCTCGCCCGTGTAGCCGGGCACCACCGGCACGCCGTGGCTGGACATCAGCTCCTTGGCGCCGGCTTTGGACCCCATCTTGCGCATCGAGGCGGCGGGCGGCCCGATGAACACGATGCCGGCCTGCGCGCAACCCTCGGCGAAGTCGGCGTTTTCCGAAAGGAACCCGTAACCGGGATGAATCGCCTGTGCACCGGCGCTGGTCGCGACCGCGATGATGGCGTCGCCGCGCAGGTAACTGTCCTGCGGTCGCGGCCCGCCGATCGGATAGGCGGCGTCGGCCTGGCGCACATGCTGTGCGTCGGCGTCGGCCTCGGAATAGACCGCAATCGTGCGAATGCCCAATCGTCGGCAGGTGCGGATGATCCGGCAAGCGATTTCGCCGCGGTTGGCAATGAGGATCGTGTCGAACATCAGGTTTCGCCGTCCCAGTAGGAAAGGTTGTCCGACTCACGGTTGCGAAGCCGGATCGCACGGCCGTTGTTGTCGTAGTGCACGGCACCAATCTTGCCAGAGTCCGGATACAGCACCAGATCCGGGTAGTTGGTGGTGCTGACAGAAAGATAGGTCAGCACCGTGTCGGTCGAGGTGTTGCGCAGCTGGTGCGCGGTCTCCGGTCCGCCGGTCGGACAGGCGATCACATGGCCGGCGCGCACGGGAAAGATCTGCTCGCCGATGCGCACTTCACCCACGCCTTCGAGAATCAGAAACATCTCCTCGTTCCCGTAATGGCTGTGCGCTGGAAAGGCCGCCTTGCCCGGCGGGACCACGGTGAGGTTGTAGCCCAGCATGCGGGCGCCCAGCATTTCGCCGATCTCGGCCAGCTGGCTGCCTTGATAGCGCTCGGGGATGCGGTCTTCGTCGGCCTTGATCGGGCGCAGGCTCAGCTCGTCGAGATGCACGATGCGCGGTGTCATGCGCCGACCCACCGGGGTGGCCGCTTGTCGAGGAAGGCGTTCAGTCCTTCCTGGCCCTCGTCGGACACGCGCAGACGCGCGATCAGCGAGGCGTTGGCGATGTCGAGTCGCTCAGCCTCGGCGCGATCGAGGCCGCTGGCCAGTCGTTTCGCCTCGTGCTGGGCGAGCGGGCCACCTTTGGACAGCCAATGCAACTGGCGGTCCACGCTTTCGTCCAGTTGCGCGGCAGGCACGCGTGTGTGCAGCAGTCCGATCCGTTCGGCCTCGGCCGCGTCGAACACCTCGCCGCTGACGAAATAACGGCGAGCCTGACGGTCACCGATTGCGTTGCGTACGTAGGGCGCAATCACCGCCGGGACCAGACCGAGTTTGACCTCGGAGAGCGCGAACTTGGCCGAATCGACGCCGATGGCGACGTCGCAGCACGAGATCAGGCCGACGCCGCCGCCGTAGGCCGAGCCATTGATCCGCGCGATGGTCGGCTTGCCGAGAAAGCAAAGCGTGCGCATCAACTCGGCCAGGCGCAGCGCATCGTCGCGATTCTCAGGCTCGCTCGCGTCGGCCATGCGCCGCATCCAGTTGAGATCAGCACCGGCCGAGAATGTCGACCCCTCGCCGGTGAGGACCACGGCGCGAACCGTCCGATCCGACTCGACCGCGCGCAGCGCCTCGGTCAGCTCGGCGATCATCGAATCGTCGAACGCATTGTGTACGTTGGCCCGGTCCAGCGTGATGCGGGCCACGGCGCCGCTGCGTTCCATGCCGATGCTTTTGTTCATGGGGTCTCCCTGGACTGCCAACGATGATACCCGCCGTGCGATTGCGGCTGTGCCCGTCGATCAGAGCACGGCGCCTCAACTTACCCGGATCGTTCGATTCCTGCCTTCGGACTTGGCCCGGTACAGCGCCCGATCAGCGCGCGCGAGTAGGTCATTGAGCGTTTCGCCGGCTGGGCGCATGGTTGTGACGCCAAGGCTGAGGGTGACCTCGAGCGGTCCGGCGTCGGTTTCGATCGGTTGGGACTCGATGGTCTTCCGCAGCCGCTCGCCAAGTTCGAAAGCGTGCTCCGGACCGCTTCCGATCCAGACAACAGCGAACTCCTCGCCTCCCATGCGCACTGCCAGATCGCTGGTTCGCATCAATTCCTCGATCCGCCGCCCGAGGGTTTGCAGCACCTGATCGCCGATACCATGTCCGTGCCGATCATTGATTTGCTTGAACCTATCGACGTCGGCCATCGCCACCACGATCGGGGGAGAGCCGGCATCGCGGCTGGCGAGTCGGGTCAGGACCTCGTAGCGGTGAAACAATCCTCGCCGGTTCAGCAGCCCGGTCAGCGGGTCATGTTCGATCAGGGAGCGAATATCCCGCTGCAAGGAGTCATTGATGAGGATCAGGATTACGAAGCCTTGCAGCATTGTCAGTGCGATATACAGCGTCAGCCAGAAGCCGTTGATGGTTTCGGCCAGCGCCACTGAACCTGAAACTGGCACGGCCACGGTGACCGAACGCAGAAGTTCGGTGAGTGCGGAGAGGCCAATCACTGCGGTTGCCATGGCCAATGGAAAGCCGCCAACGCGCCTTGTGGCGGCAAGCAGCGCGGCAAACGCGGCCAAACGCAGCAACCCCGCAGCGAACACCGAAACCGACAGCGATACCCAGCCCATCTGTCCGCTGTAGAAGCTGAAGAGCGAGAAGGCTGAGAACAGGCCGGCCAGCAACATGATGGGCAGCGCATGCAGCGGACGCTCGAGATAGCTGTGCACACCGAGCAACAGCAAGGCCGCCGCCACAATACCGCCGATGTGCCCGATCGGCGGTGTCGCGGGTTCCCCCCAGGCGATGATCGCTGCGCCGCGCAGCGACTGGGAAATCGCGATCGCGGCAAAGAAGCCGGCCCAGAACCACAGGCCGTAGCGACCGCGCGCTTGCCACGCGCCGCCGACAATGACCATCGCCAGCAGCGCTGCTGTCATCTGGTAGACGAATAGAAGCGTAGCGATATCGAGTTGCGGAAGCAGGTGCATGGGATGGGATGGTCGGTCGGGGCCGGTGGCCGGGCGAATTCAGCGCGCTGCCTTACATTCGGAACACGCCGAACCGACCCGGCTCGATGGGCGCGTTCAGACTGGCGGAAATCGCCAGGCCGAGCACCCGGCGGGTGTCGGCCGGATCGATGATCCCGTCGTCCCAGAGCCGTGCGGTGGCATAGTAAGGATGACCCTGGCGCTCGTACTGGTCGCGGATCGGGGCCTTGAAATTCTCCTCCTCCTCCGTGCTCCAGTGTCCGCCACTGGCTTCGATCCCATCGCGTTTGACGGTGGCCAACACCGAGGCCGCCTGGTCGCCGCCCATCACGCTGATCCGCGCGTTGGGCCACATCCACAGAAATCTGGCGCCATAGGCCCGGCCGCACATGGCGTAGTTGCCGGCTCCGAAACTGCCGCCGATCACGACGGTGAACTTGGGCACATGCGAGCAGGCGACGGCGGTGACCATCTTGGCGCCATCCTTGGCGATGCCGGCATTTTCGTATTTGCGCCCGACCATGAAGCCGGTGATGTTCTGCAGGAACACCAGAGGGATGTTGCGCTGATTGCACAACTCGATGAAGTGCGCGCCCTTCAGCGCCGACTCGGAAAACAGGATGCCGTTGTTGGCGATGATTCCGACCGGATAGCCGTGCAGATGTGCGAAGCCGCAGACCAGCGTCTTGCCGTAGCGCGATTTGAATTCCTGGAACTCCGATCCATCGACCAGCCGGGCGATCACCTCGCGGATGTCGAACGGGCGCCGGGCATCGCGGGGCACAATGCCGTACAGGTCCTGCGCCGGGTAGAGCGGCTCGCGGGAGGCTTGCACCGCGACCGGGAGAGATTTGCTTCGGTTGAGATGGGCAAGAATGTCCCGGGCGATGGCCAGGGCATGACGGTCGTTCTCGGCGAAATGATCGGCAACGCCGGAAATGCTGGTGTGAACCTCGGCCCCGCCAAGGGCTTCGGCATCGACGATTTCGCCGGTCGCCGCCTTGACCAGCGGCGGCCCGCCCAGAAAGATGGTGCCTTGATTGCGCACGATGATGCTTTCGTCGCACATGGCCGGAACATAGGCGCCGCCGGCCGTGCAACTGCCCATCACCACGGCGATCTGCGGGATGTTTTCCGCGCTCAGCCGGGCCTGGTTGTAGAAGATACGCCCGAAGTGCTCTCTGTCGGGAAAGACTTCATCCTGGAGCGGCAGGAATGCGCCGCCCGAATCGACCAGATACACGCAAGGCAGCCGGTTTTCCCTGGCCACTTCCTGCGCGCGCAGGTGTTTCTTCACGGTCATCGGAAAGTAGGTGCCGCCCTTGACGGTCGCGTCGTTGGCCAGCACCAGCACTTCCTGACCGTGGACCCGGCCGACGCCGGCGATCAGTCCGGCGGCCGGTGCCGCACCGTCATACATGCCTTCCGCAGCCAGCGGGCTGAGTTCGAGAAACGGTGAGCCCGGATCAAGTAAAGCCGTCACCCGGTCGCGCGGCAGCAGTTTGCCGCGTGCGGTGTGCCTGTCGCGCGCCTTGTCGCCTCCGCCCAGCGCCGCGCTGGCCAGCCGCTCATCGAGCTCGGTCACCAGCGAGCGGTGATAGTCGGAGTTTTCCCGCGACGCGTCGGATCGCAGATCGAGTTGGCTTTCAATGACCGGCATGGGCACACATCATCCGTTGATCGATAGTGGCTCAATTGTCGCCGGAAAGCGCTCGCAAGGGCAGGGTCCATAACGAATGAGCCCGCCGAAGCGGGCTCATTCAGCCGAACTGGTCTGGCGCAGATCAGCTTTCGCCGCCACCCTCCTCCTCACTTTCAGCTTCGAGTTCGTCGGCGGCCTCGCGGAGCGATTCGGCACCCTCCTGGCGCGCCTCGTCCAGCGCATCCGATGCCGCGTCGACAGCATCGTTGGCTGCGCCCTCAGCGGACTCGATGGAATCGTCGATTGCCGCTTTTGCCGCCTCGGCGCTCGCCTCGGCCGCCGCCGCCGCTGCCGAGGCAGCCTCTGCGCCTTCCTGCTGAGCTTGCTCGATTGCGGCTTTCGCCTCTTCCGCTTTCTGGTCGGCGTCGGCGGACTTGTCTGCACATGCGGCCAGGACGAACGCGGCGAACACCGGGATCATAAATTTGAGCTTCATGTGCTTTTCTCCATTGTCGGGGTCAGATCGGATCAGTGTAACAGTCCGGCGCGGCCGCCAGTCAAGCACCCAAGGCACACAAAAAATCGACCTCTGACAGCGTTTTACAGCCGCTCGACGGCAATGGCCGTTGCCTCGCCGCCGCCGATGCAAATCGCGGCAATCCCACGTTTTGCCCCTTTGATCGCCATTGCATTGAGCAAGGTCACCACGATCCGCGCGCCGCTTGCACCAATCGGGTGGCCCAGGGCACAGGCGCCACCGTGGACATTGAGTCGGTCGTGGGAAATGCCGTGCATCTTGAGTGGCGTCATCGCCACGCAGGCGAATGCCTCGTTGACCTCGAACAGGTCGACATCGGCGACCGTCCAGCCGACCTTGTCCAGCACTTTGCGAATCGCCTCGACCGGCGCCGTGGTGAACCATTCCGGCGCCTGGGCGTGGCTGGCGTGACCAACAATGCGGGCCAGCGGCGTTGCGCCCAGACGCTCTGCGGTGGACATCGACATGATCACCGTTGCTGCCGCGCCGTCGCTGATGCTGGAAGAACTCGCTGCGGTGAGGGTGCCGTCTTTCTTGAACGCAGCGCGCAATGTCGGAATCTTCTCGATATTGCACCGCCCGGGCTCCTCATCGGTATCGATGATGGTGTCGCCCTTGCGTCCGGAAACGGTTACCGGGGCAATCTCCGCCGCGAAGGCTCCAGACGTCTGGGCGGCCAGCGCCCGACGCACGCTCTCGGCGGCGAAAGCGTCCTGGTCCTCTCGGCTGAAGCCGTGCTCGGCCGAGCACATTTCGCCGAACAGGCCCATGGATTGTTTCTGATAGGGGTCGGTCAGGCCGTCCCAGGCCATGTGGTCGAGGAATTCTGCGCTGCCGTAGCGGATGCCGGTGCGCGAACCATTCAGCAGATGCGGTGCGTTGGTCATCGACTCCATGCCACCAGCGACCACCACCTCGGCCGAGCCGACCGAAATCAGGTCATGGGCCAGCATGATTGCCTTCATGCCCGAGCCGCAGACCTTGTTCAGCGTCGTGCAGCCCGCTGCCAGCGGCAGACCGGCCGCCAGCGCCGCCTGGCGCGCCGGCGCCTGGCCGAGTCCGGCCGGCAGCACGCAGCCCATGAACACCTCGCTGACGGCGTCCGCCGATACGCCTGCCTGACTCAGCGCCGCCTTGATCGCGGTCGCTCCCAGGGTGGGCGTGGGTACCCCGGTGAACTGCCCCAACATGGAACCGATGGCCGTGCGCTTGGCGCCAGCAATGACGATGTCGCTCATGAGTCTGCTCCGGAAGTTGATGCGGACACGGCCGCGATCCGTCGATTATCGCGCTGATTGACGCGGCGCAGCAAATGCGGCTTCGGCCGGCGACAGATCGGCAGGGCACGGCGGCTCCGATGCTCTGCAAGCTCTAGCAAGGTCTAGCCAGCTCTGAAACCGGCGCCAGGCTCTGGATGTCGCATACCTCGTCGGTGAACCGGCGGATTTCGCTGAGTGCACGGCCTCGGCTGTTCGCCGGTCGGAAACAGGAAGGGTCTGGGCCGGACAGGGGCATCGGCGCCGAGAGTGCGCTATAACGACGAGAAAACAGGGAATCAAGCCCATCGTATTGATCCATCTGGCACGCTTGGAACGCATAGGGGCAGGTGCACGGCCCGTGCTTATTGAGCGGCTGGATGATCGGCGCGACGCTGGTTTCGATGAGGAGGATGCGATGACTGAGCCGGGCGCGGAGGAACAAAGAGGATTCATTGCGCCTTGTCGGGACCTGACGCCGGACGCGCCGTTGCGCTGGTTGCGGGCCGGCTGGCGTGACTATTGCCGGGCGCCCGGTCTTTCGGTGTTCTATGGGGTGGTGATCATGTCGGTCAGCATCGCGGTTGCGGCATTGGCCTGGTGGCTGGGCCGGTTCGCGTTGCTGTCGGTGCTGTTGTCCGGCTTCGTGTTCGTCGCGCCGCTGCTGGCCGTTGGCCTGTATTCGGTGAGTCGCGATCTTGAGCGGGGGAGGGTGCCGGCGCTCGGGCATTCTTTCACGCTCGCCGGGCGCGTGGTCGGGCAGGCGGGGGTGTTCGCGCTGCTGCTGTTGGTGATACTTCTGGTCTGGTCGCGGGCCGGCATGATGCTGTATGCGTTGATTCCGGTCGAAGCCGGTGACCGCTTGGCAATGGTCGAACTGCTGGGCATCGGCTCGGCGGTGGGCGCGGTGCTTGCGGCGCTGACCTTCGCGAGCGCGGCGTTTTCGCTGCCGATGATCGCCGATCGCGGGGTAGACATGGTGAGCGCCTGCGTCTCAAGCATCAATGCGGTGCTGCGCAATCGACTCATGGCTCTGGTCTGGGCGGCTGTGATCGTGCTGCTCACGCTGGTCGGGTTCGCAACAGCCTTTCTTGGCCTCATCGTGGTCATGCCCTGGCTGGCGTATGCGGCCTGGCACGGCTATCGCGAGGTCATCGACGGCTCGGCCTGGCCACTGCTGGATTGATATCCGTCCTGGCAAGGGGATCTCCATGGCACAACCCGCTCCCGAAGTGCGCACGCCGCGACTGAGCCTGCGGGCGTTTCGTTTCGACGATATCGACTTGATCGACCGGCTCAACAGCGATCCCGAGGTGATGCGGCACATGGGCGGGCCGATGTCGCGTTTGCAATCGGAGCAGATGCTTGCCGATCGGATTCTCGCCTATGCCGAACGACATCCGGGGCTGGGCATCTGGGCCACGTTGGAGACCGCGTCCGGGGCCTGCATCGGCATGCACGTACTCAATCACATGCACGGCGAGGCCCACGTGCAGGTGGGATACCGTCTGTTCCCGGCTGTCTGGGGGCGCGGATATGCGACCGAGATGAGCATCGCACTCTTGCGTTATGGATTCGTGCAGCTGGGCTTGCCGACCATCGTGGCGATAACCGATCCGCAGAATACGGGCTCGCAGCGCGTCCTGGAGAAATGCGCACTGAATCGCGGCGGGCTGCGCAGTTTCCAGCACCCGGCGTACGCCAGCTGCGGTCCGCAGGTCTGGTTTGCGCGCGATGCCCAGCCGTGGCTGGCGGAAATGGCCGGGCGCGACCAGCCGTAAGTACCAATCGAGCGGTGCGGCCTGCGGCTCCCAAACGGGGAATCTCGGTCAGCCGATGAACTTGCCGCCCTCGGTTGCCCTCCAAGGCAGTGCTCGTTCAACTGGAGGAAACGGCATGCGAATTGCCATGAAGGCTGTTGTGTTAGTGCTGGGGCTGATGATGTCGGCCCCTGGTCCATTGTTCGCACAGGGATTCAAGGCGCCCGAGGTTCCGCCCGACGTGGCGATCGGCGGCTACAGCCCGGTGTCCTACTTCGAACGCGATCGCGCCGAGCGAGGCAGCCCGGAGTTCGCCGCCGAGCACGAAGGCAGGACTTACTGGTTGGTTTCGGCCGAGCAGAAAGCCCGGTTCGAGGCCGATCCGCGCGCGTTCGAGCCGGCATTCAACGCGTTCTGTCCGTTCAGCCTGGCACTGGGCCGCAAGGTTGCCATCGACCCGACCCGGTTCAAGATCGTCGAAGGCAAGCTGCTGCTGTTCCACAATTCCGGCGAACTGGACGCACTTGAAGAGTGGAACCTCAAGGGCGATGAGCACTGGCTCGACCGGAAACCGGATGGTGAGTTCACCCTCAAGCGGTTTTGAGCGCGACACAGACGACCGACGCGCCGGGCTAACCGGCCGCTGGAAGTGGTTCGAGGGAGGGCAGCACGGTCTCCAAGGTCGTCTGCAAGGTTGGCCAGCGGCCGCCGCCGCCCAGCACGGTCGACCTGTCCGACCACGGCCTGGTACGCGCTGGTTCGGTGGAGCCAAACAGGCTGATCACTGGCCGGCCGGCACTGGCCGCCAGGTGGCCCAGGCCGCAGTCGTTGGCCACGGTAAGGCTCGCGCGCTCGGCCAGGGCGGCCACTTCATTCAGGCCGAGTCCGGTGAACAGCAGGCTGTCCGGTAGCCGCGCGCGAAAGGCCTCTGCTTCCCCCGGCCCCGGAGCCGCAACGGTCGACCAGCCTGCGCGATGCAGCTCGGCCGCCAGTTCGGCAAAGTGCGGCCAGTCCTTGGAATGTCCGCGATGTTGGCCGCCAGCCTGCGGGCAGAGCAGCACGAACCGATCGTGTGGACCCTGCGCGCTCAGAAGCATGGCGATGCGGCTGCGCGACTGATCGCTGATGGGTAGGCGTATGGCCGGCTCGGGTAGACCGGCTGGGCAGCGCCGGTCGGCAAGCCGCCAATAGGCCAGCACCTGATGCTCGGGCGGCAGTGGACCCATGGCCTCGGCCAGCAGCCAGCCGCGGCCGTCCTTGCGAAAACCCGTGGGCCGCAGTCCCGCCAGGCGTGCTTCGAGCGCGCTGCTGAAACTGTGGGTCAGCAGAATGATGGACCGGGTTAACCGCTCGCGGGCAGCGCCTCGCAAGGTCGCGACACGCTGGGTTGTCGCAGTCGGGTAAGCGAGCACTGCCAACCCGCTGGCGGAAAACAGGTCGCGTGCCCAGTTCCTGCCGATCAAGGTCGGTTGCCAACCGGACTCGACCAATCGACTGATGGCTGGCCAGGCCATCACCGCGTCGCCAACATAGTTGGGCAGTCGGAGCAGCAGACTGTCGCCGCGCGCCTGGGATCCGGCCATCGCCGGTCTCAGGCCTTCAAATGCGCGTCGAAGAACGCAATGGTGCGCGACCAGGCCAGCTGGGCCGCCGTGGCGTTATAGCGCGCGGCGCTGGCATCGTTGTGGAAGCCGTGGCCGGTGCCTGGGTACATGTGCAGGCTGTAGGCCACGCCGTGCTCATCGAGGGCGCGACGAAAATCGGGGATTCCGGCGTTGATGCGCGGGTCTTCACCGGCGTAATGCATGGTCAGCGGGGCCTTGACCCGCGCGACCTGCTCGGCGCTCAGCGCCTGCCCATAGAAGCAGACGGCTGCGGCGGTCGCCGGCTGCTCTGCGGCACAGCGCAGGGCGATGCCGCCGCCGTAGCAGAAGCCGACGGTGCCGACCCGGTCGCTGCAATCCTCGCGCCCAGCGAGATACGGGACGGCGAGAATGACATCGGCATCGATCGTGGCGCGGTCGGTTGCGGCGAACAGATCGCGGGCCTTCTCCTGATCTTCCGGGGCGCCACCGGCCACGCTGAGTCCATCGGGCGCCAGCGCCACGTAGCCGGCCAGCGCCGCGCGCCGCGCAACATCCTCGATATGAGCGTTGAGGCCGCGATTCTCGTGAATCACCAAGATGCCCGGAAGTGTGCCGGCGCGGTCGGCCGGTCGGGCCAGAAAGCCGCGCACCGCGCCGCTCTGGCCGGTGTATTCGACGTACCCCGCCTCCAGCTTTGGGTCGTCTGGGGCGACCTGCTGAGCCTGAGCGAAGTTGGGTTCGATCAGCGGAAGCAGCGCGCTCGCCGCTGCCGCGCTGCCGACTACACCGGCCAATCGGCGCAGAAAGTCGCGGCGCGGCATGTCGCCGTGGATGTAATCGTTATAGAGAGCGAGTGCGCGGGGGTCCATGGCGGGTCTCCTGTCGATCCGGTACGCAGGCGCAGAATAACCGAAGCCGCTCCGGTCGCCGACGTCGCCGGGGCGCTGGATTGCTGCGTCAGCGCCGCAGCGGAGTGGGCAACCGGCTCGGACGAGCGAATCGGCGGTCGGATTCCGGAGGGTTGGCGATGGCGCCTCGCCGCCCCGCCGGATTCGATGAAGCCGGCTAAGATATCCATAGGCCCAGTTCGGGCCCATTCGGAGGCTGGACCATGATTGGATATGTAACTCTGGGAAGCAACGATATCCCGCGCGCGGCCGCGTTCTACGATGCGCTTCTGGCCGAGGTGGGCGGCAAGCGGTTCATGGAGGCCGACAACTTCGTTGCCTGGATGACCGAGGCCGGCGGCTGCGGGCTCGGCATCACCAAGCCGTTCGACGGAAAAGCTGCCACGGTGGGCAATGGCACGATGGTGGCCATCGAAGTTTCAAGCCGGGAGCAAGTTGACGCGCTGTACGCCAAGGCAATGTCGCTCGGCGCCAGCGACGAGGGCGCGCCGGGCGAGCGCATGCCGGGCTTCTACGCCGGCTATTTCCGCGATCTGGACGGCAACAAGCTCAACGTCTATATCTGGCAGAACGACGCCGGCGGCTGACCGTCGGGCGATCGACGCTCACCGGGCGGTAAACCGACCCGGTCAGCGCACACGGATACGCGGATCCAGTCGCTCGAGCGCATGCCCGACATCGGTTTGGCCGGTGCGTTCGAGATCCTCCCGCGAATAGGCACTGCCGGGCAACCTGTTGCATCGCTCGGTGCTGGTTCGGACGATGCGGCTGCCGGTAGCACGCAAGCAGTTTCGGGAAGCCTCGTTGGCGGCGGCCTCGATCTCGGCCTCGGAAGCTGGAGGAGCAGCGCCACTGGTATGTTCAACCGGGGTTTCCGTGGGCGCCGGAGCTGCGTCTCCCGCATGCAGAGGCACTGCCAGTAGCAGCGAGACCACCAGACAGGAAGCATAGATTGTGACGGTTCGGTTCGACATGGAGCCTCCGTTTGGTGATTGCGCAATCTTCACCTTCAGTAGACTGCCGAACGGCTGAATGGTTTCAGAATGCTTTGGTCGAATCTGCTGGTCCGGCATCCGGAATCGAGGCGCGCAGCCGAGCCAGGAGGCGCTGCCCGGCGCGGCCGTCGACCGGCCAGCCCAGGATTTGCTGCTCGATCCGGATCGCCGCGCGGCTGCGCTCGCCGAGCAGGCCATCGACGGCGCCGATGTCATGGCCGCGGGCGATCAGCAATGTTTGCAGCTCCCGGCGCTGCGCACGGGAGAGGCCGGGGTCGTCGGTCGGCCACGGGGTGTGCAGTGGCTTGCCACCGGCGATACGGTCGGCCAGATGACCGATAGCCAGTGCATAGTTTTCGCTGGCGTTGTAACGGTACAGCGCATCGAAATTGCCGCCGACCAGGAGTGCCGGGCCGCTGCGGCCGGCCGGAAGCAGAATCGCTGCCCGCTCGCCAACGCGGGACAGCGGGCCACCATCGATGGCGACAACGCCCTTGGCCTGCCATTCGGCTGTCGCGCGCCTGTTGCCGCGACCGGCCAGCCTGGGATCGAAATCCTGCGGAAGCTGAACCTCCAGGCCCCAGCGCAGACCGGCGCGCCACTTGGCCAACGCAAGATAATGGGCGGTGGAAGCCAGCGCGTCACCGACATTGCCGATCAGATCGCGCCGCCCGTCGCCATCGAAGTCGACAGCCACCCGCTGGAAGGAGGACGGCATGAACTGGGTCTGTCCAAACGCACCGGCCCACGAGCCGCGCAACCGATCGGCAGCGATATCGCCATCGCGGACGATTCGGGCAGCGGCGAACAGTTCACCGCGAAAAAATGTCTGTCGCCGGCCGTGGCAGGCGAGCGTCGCCAGCGACCGGAGCACCTCCCGCTGGCCTGCGATCCGACCGTAATCGGTCTCCACACCCCAAACCGCCACCACTACGGCGGCGGGCACCGTATAGCGTTGCTCGATGGCCGACAGAAGATCGTGATGGGCGAGCAGACGGGCCTGGCCGTCGACCACCCGTTGGTCATCGACCAGGCCAGCCAGATAGTCCCAGATTGCCGTGCGAAACTCCGGCTGATGGTCGAGTGCGGCCAGGACGCTGTCGTCGCGTACGAGCCCGGCGGTGATTCGTGCGAAATCGGCGGCCGCAATGCCGGCGCGCGCGGCTTCTGGATGCAGCGCGCGCAGGCAGCCGTCCAGCGGCGCCTCGGTTTCGACGGCCTGGCCGGTGGCCGACGTGGCGCCGCACAGGCTGAGCATCAGCAAGGCAATCGGATAAATCGATCGACGGTTTGGTTTCAACATGGTTTACACACTGGCGTCAAGCGCCGATCCGGCAAAACGCCGTCAGGGCGGTTCAGTCTAACGGCTTGGCTCGGTTGACGGATCGACCTGAGGTGCGGAAGCCGGGAGGTGGACGCGGTAAACTTGCGGCTCGATCCAGGAGTCATGATGTTTGCCGCCCTCCCCGCAGTGATCCGAGTGCCGCTGGTTCTGCTCATCATTGCCGCCAGCACGGTATTGCATGTTCTGCCGTTGGTGCTGCTGTCGCTGCTGCGTGCGGTGCTGCCGGGGTCTTCGACTGGCCGGGCCCTGGGCCGCTTGTTGGAGTCCATTGCCGAAAGCTGGATTGGCGTAAACAGTTTCCTGATCGACCATTTCACCGATACGCGCGTGGTGGTCGAGGGGGCGGAGGGGCTAGCGCGCCAACGCACCTATCTGGTGTTGGCCAACCACCAGAGCTGGGTCGATATTCCGGTGCTGCAAAAGGCGCTGAACCGGCGGATTCCGCTGCTGCGGTTCTTTCTCAAGCGCCAGTTGTTCTGGGTTCCGGTGCTGGGACTGGCATGGTGGGCGCTGGATTTTCCGTTCATGCGTCGGCACAGCCGTGAAGAAATCGCCGCGCGACCCGAGCTGGCCCTGCGGGATCTGGAGACCACCCGAAAGGCGTGCGCCAAGTTCCGGCAGCAACCGGTGTCGGTGATGAACTTCGTCGAGGGTACCCGGGCCAGCGAGAGCAAGCTGGCTGCCCAGGCATCAGCCGATCCAGCGCTGGGCTATCGTCATCTGCTGCGGCCCAAGGCGGGCGGCGTGGCATTCGTACTGGGCTCGATGGGCGATGTGCTGGATGAGCTGCTGGATGTGACTGTGGTCTATCCCGCGGGTCGCGGCACGCTGTGGGAATTCGTGACCAACCGCATTCCGGTGATACGCGTGGTGGTGAAGCGGCTCCCGCTGCCGGCCGAACTGCTTGACGGCGACTACGAAGGCGATGCCGATTATCGACGACGCTTTCAGGATTGGGTCAATGCGCTTTGGCAGGCCAAGGACGAGGCCATCGACGGGCTGCTGGCGTCCGAGCCAGCGGCGTGAACCCTATCGATTTCAGCCCAGGCGCCCGGCGGCCTGGAGGGCGGCGACTTCGATATCGGTGAACAGCCGGCTGCGGATGTGAAAGCGCTCGCCGCTGCCGTTTTCGAGCGAAAACATGCCACCCCGACCGGGCACCACGTCCAGCGTCAGCTGGGTGTGTTTCCAGTAGTCGAACTGCGAACGGCTGATGTAGAACGGCACGCCGTCGATGTCGCCAAGACAAACGTCCTCATCGCCGACGATGAAGTCGGATCGCGGGTAGCACATCGGCGACGATCCATCGCAGCAGCCGCCCGACTGGTGGATCAGGATTTCTCCGTGCTCGGCGCGCAGTGCGCGCAGCAGCGTCCGGGCGCGTTCGCTTGCCAGTACCTGCTTTGGCAGCGTCGGCTGGGCCTGCGCTGACCGGCAGGCTACAGGCGTCTGCGGCGTCGCTGCTTGGTTGCTCATCGCCGGATGCTCCGTTCGAGTGCCTCCGGACCGATCCCGAAGGATCGGCCCGGAAGGCGTTCTGGACTCAGAAGAATCCGAGCTTGTTCGGGCTGTAGTTGACCAGCATGTTCTTGGTCTGCTGGTAATGGTCGAGCATCTTGCTGTGGTTCTCGCGACCGATACCGGATTGCTTGTAGCCGCCGAACGCTGCGTGCGCGGGGTAGGCGTGATAGCAGTTGGTCCAGACCCGGCCGGCCTGGATCGCGCGGCCGAAGCGGTAGCAGCGGTTCACATCGCGACTCCATACGCCCGCGCCAAGACCGTAAAGCGTGTCGTTGGCGATCTCCAATGCCTCGGCGTCGGTCTTGAATGTGGTCACCGACACCACCGGCCCGAAGATCTCCTCCTGGAAAACGCGCATCTTGTTGTGGCCCTTGAGTACCGTCGGCTGCACGTAGAAACCGCCTTCAAGCTCGCCGCTCTGATTCGAGCGCGCGCCACCAGTCAGGACTTCGGCGCCTTCCTGACGGCCGATGTCGAAGTAGGACAGGATTTTCTCAAGCTGCTCGCTCGACGCCTGGGCACCGACCATGGTGTCGATGTCGAGCGGATTGCCCTGCTTGATGGCATTGACCCGGACCAGTGCGCGTTCCATGAATCGGTCGTAGATCGACTCCTGGATCAGCGCCCGGCTGGGACAGGTGCAGACCTCGCCCTGGTTGAAGGCGAACATGACGAAGCCTTCCAGCGCCTTGTCGAGGAAGTCGTCGTCGGCTGCCATGACATCATCGAAGAAGATGTTGGGGGATTTGCCTCCGAGCTCCAGGGTGACCGGAATCAGGTTCTGGCTGGCGTACTGCATGATCAGCCGGCCCGTCGTGGTTTCGCCGGTGAAGGCGATCTTGGCGATCCGGTTGCTAGATGCCAGTGGCTTTCCAGCCTCCAGTCCGAAGCCATTGACAACGTTGAGCACGCCCTTGGGCAGCAGGTCGGCCACCACCTCCAGCCAGACGTGGATGCTGGCCGGGGTCTGTTCGGCCGGCTTGAGTACGACGCAGTTGCCGGCGGCCAGTGCCGGGGCCAGCTTCCAGATCGCCATGAGCAGTGGGAAATTCCACGGAATGATCTGTCCAACCACGCCCAGCGGCTCGTGGAAATGGTAGGCCACGGTGTCGTTGTCGATCTGGCTGATGCCGCCCTCCTGGGCGCGGATGCACCCGGCGAAATAGCGCAGGTGGTCGATCGCCAGAGGCACATCAGCGTTGATTGTCTCGCGCAGCGGCTTGCCGTTGTCCCAGGTCTCGGCCCGCGCCAGCAGTTCGATGTTCTGCTCCATGCGATCGGCCATGCGATTGAGTATCAGCGCCCGCTCGGCTACCGATGTGCGGCCCCAGGCATCCTTTGCCGCATGCGCGGCGTCGAGCGCCAGCTCGACATCGGCCTTGCCGGAGCGAGCGATTTCGCAGAACGCCTGACCGGTGATCGGCGTGGTGTTCTCGAAATATTGGCCTTCGACCGGCTCGATCCAGTCGCCGTTGATGTAGTTGCCGTAGCGGATTTTGAACGGAAGCTTCTCGGCCAGTTGGGTGGTTTGCAGTTTTGTCATGTTCGGCTCCAGTAAGTCCGGGGTGGAGGGGCGATGCACACCGGGTTGTCCGGTTGCGACGGTGTCCGGGGTTCGACGCTGGCGCGCGGGGAGTGCGCGGTGCGTTGGACAATCCTGTTCCAGCATGGAACGTGCCAACCGGAAAGCTGGTGCGATGCAGCATGAACGCGTTCGCCATGCCGATCGTTCCTGCCGGCCTGATCGGTGGATCTACGAGAAATTCGGAGCCGATGTGATGCACTGCGGCACGAAAGCGCGGAAGCCGGATTTGAGTTTCCCGATCCAGAATGTGCATGATTGAAACGGGCGGACAGGCGAACTGTCGCAGAATGAGACGCCCACCGAGAGGAGCCAATGAACAAGCTACCGACGCCTTCGATTCTGGAGCGGGCCCGCAAGCGATTCTTCCAGGGTGGCCTGTTGCCGGACGGGATGGTGCCCGACCCGATCGTCAATTCCTGGCAGCGTTGCCGCGATCTGGGTATGGAATCGGATTCCCGGGTCAGGGCCGAACCGATGACCGCGGCGGAATTGCGCGAAGTCCAGGAGCGGCACGCGCTGCTTTGCCGGCTGTCGCGCCCGGAAATCGAGGCGCTGCATGCCGAAGCCCAGGCCACCGGCAGCGTAGTCGTGTTGAGCGCGCCCGACGGTCTGATTCTGGATGCCGTCGGCGACGCCGGATTTCTCGACCGGGCCGCTCAGGTCGCGCTCAAGCCGGGTGTCGTATGGGGCGAAGCGCACACCGGTACCAACGCCATCGGCACCGCGCTGTTCGAGCGTCGGCCGGTGGAAGTGCGCGGCAACGAGCACTTCTTCGAGCAGCACGGAATTCTCAGCTGTTCGGCTGCGCCGATTTTCGACCCGCAAGGCCGGCTGGCCGGCGTGCTGGACCTGACCGGCGAGGCTTCGGTTCACCATCTTCATGCGCTCGGGATGGTCCGCATGGCGGTCGACCAGATCGAGCATCGTTTGTTTGCCCATGCCAGCGAGGGCAGGGAGATACTTCGCCTGCATGCCGAGATCGACTTGCTGGGCACCGCGCGCGAGGGGTTGATGTTGTTCGAGGATGGCCGTCTGGTCGCCGCCAACCGTTATGCGCTGGCGCTGTTCGATCTGGACTGGAGCGCATTGGGACAACAGCGATTCCGGGAGCTGTTCGCCGACGCACCGCCGCGCGGCGACAATCAGGCCATCGTGCGCAGTCAGGACGGACGACCTCTCCATGTCCGGGCCTGGAGTCAGCGCCTTGCGCCGTTGCGCTCGCGGATCGAAAGTCAACGCGACGCGGCCAGCCGGGAATTCGCCAAACCCGAACCCTGTTTCAACAGCCGGACAGAACGCGAGCTGGAGCAGGCGGTTCGCCTCTACCAGGCCGATATCCCGCTGCTCGTTCGCGGTGAAACCGGCGTGGGAAAGGAAGTCTTTGCCCGTGAACTGCATCGCCGCAGCGACCGTGCCCAGGCTGCGTTCGTGGCGATCAATTGCGCCGCGCTGCCCGAATCGCTGATCGAAGCGGAACTGTTTGGCTACGAGCAAGGCGCGTTCACCGGCGCCCGTCGGCAGGGCGCGGTCGGCCTGCTGCGGCAGGCCCACGGCGGGACGTTGTTTCTGGACGAGATCGGCGATATGCCGCTGTCGCTGCAAAGCCGGCTGCTGCGCGTGCTGCAGGACCGGCAGGTCACCGCACTTGGCGGAGGGCGTCCGGTGACGGTGGATTTCCGGCTGGTGTGCGCCAGTAATCGAGACCTCGAAACCGCGATCGAACGCCATGAGTTTCGATCCGATCTGTACTACCGGATCGCCCAACATGTCGTCAGCCTGCCGGCGCTGCGCGAGCAGCAGGGACTGGATACGCTGATCGGCATGCTCTGGCTGTCGATGGCGCAATCCGAACCCCGCCGCCTGTCCGATGCCGCGCTCGAGCGGTTGGCCTGCTACGCATGGCCGGGAAACTATCGCCAGCTGGTCGGCGTCCTGCGCACGCTGGCTGTGCTGTGCCAGGGGCGGGAGCAGATCGACGTCGATGATCTTCCGCCGGAAGTCGCGGCTGCCAGCGCGCCGGTTCCGGCGGATCGGGAGCCTGCGACGGTGAAGGCAGTGCCGGCGCCGGAATCGCCCGCGCGGCTCGATGAACTGACCTCGGCGGCGATCGAACAGGCGCTCAGCGCCTGCGCCGGCAATATCAGCCGCGCCGCCAGGCAGCTTGGCATCAGCCGCAGCACGCTGTATCGAAGGCGCGAGCTCGGCCCCGACTGAATCCTTGTGGGCGGGCGTGGTTCAGCTGTCCCGCGGCCAGGCGATCTGTCCGCGGATCACGGTTTGCACTTGACCGCCAACCTGGATACCGCCTGCGTCATCGACGCGAAGCTCAAGCAGGGCGTCTCTACCCAGTTCCCGGCCTTGGCTGACGCGGTAGCCATGGGCCAGGGGTCCATCGGGCTGAGCGTGCCGGAGATAGTGGGCCAGCAGGCTGTTGGCGGCGCCGGAGGCAGGGTCTTCATCGATTCCAATGGCGCAGGGAAACGCCCGCACCGCCAGCTCGTAGTGTGGGCTCTGGCTGCGGGCAAACAGGCATAGCCCCAGGCTGTCGGTAGCCAATGCCAGCTCGGCAATTGCACGATGGTCGGGCTGCCATGCACGCAGCGCCGCTTCGCCATCGACTTCAGCAAGCCACCACCTCCGGCCACCGCTTACCAGTGCCGGCGCCAGTGCACCCGGAGCCAGCTGGCCCAGCAGGGCGCAGAGCTGCCGTTGGCTGTCCTCGCTGGCTTCGACAACCTGAGCCGGCGGTGCTTCGACAAACAACCGCCGCGCTCCTCGATCATGCTCGATCGAGATTCGCAGCAGGCCTGCGCCACACTCCTGTGTCAGTTGGCAGGCATCGGCGGGTGCCAGCCCGGACTCCAGAACGGCATGCGCAGTGCCCAGCGATGGATGTCCGGCGAACGGTATTTCCCGGCCGGGCGTGAAGATACGTACCCGGTAGTCGGCCCGGTCATCGCTTGGCGGCAGGACAAAGGTGGTTTCGACCAGATCGGTCCAGGCAGCGAGCCGCTGCATTTCGGCGGTACTCCAATCCGAAGCGCCCAGTACCACGCCCAGCGGATTGCCGCCGCCGGCGCGATCGGTGAACACATCGAGCTGAAACCAGTCGGCCGAGGCCGGAGAGGCGCCCGCTGGAGCGGTGCTGGACGACAGGGGGCGAGGACTGTCGGTAGTCAATGGCGGATATTGAATGCCGCCGGATCGTTCTGATTGCCCTCGGCGTCGAACACGTCGAACCGGTCGGAGTCGGCGTCATAGACGAACATAAGCGGCGCCGGCAGCTTGTTGAGCCGCACGAAGCCCAGCTCCCAGCCGTGCTCTTCAAGTTCGTCGAGCAGCCTAAGTTGCGCCGCAGTCAGAACCTCACGCATGGCTCCGGTGGTTGGCAACACCGTGCTGCGTCGTTCGTAGTTGTGCATGGCGGTCGAGTCCGGTAACGAAGGATACAGGCCCTGTAACGCAATGATGCCGCAGGCGGAGCGGCTTGTCGATATCCCGAGACGCGCCACGACCCGCCCCGGAAAAATCACTTCCGAATCGGGTCGGATGGCGACTCCTGCAGCGACCCGTCCTCTTCGACCTTGGCGAACACTCCGCGTTCCTCGTTGTAAAAGAACATCACTACGGGCTGAAACGGCCGCCGCCTGACGAACTTCAGTTCCCACCCGAAAGTCTCCAGGTCTTGCAGCGCGCGTCGCTGCCCCGGGCTCAGCCCATGCCTGAGCGACTCCGGATGCGGCGGCTTCGCCTTTCTTCGCTCGTTGTCCACCATTGCCGTTTCCCCTGACCCGACACCGACCGTCTCCCGCCAGTGTAAACGAGCCTTTCGCCTCGCGGCGGCCAACCACGGACCTGGCTTGATCCGTGGCTGCCCGGAATTGACTCGGTACGCACAGCGACTCCGTCCCAGCACAGGGCTCAGCCGGTTGGGAGCAGCTGTGGAGAGCACGGCGCGTTGATTGCAGATTCACTTCCACTAAGTCTTTTCCAATTCAGGTATGAGCCTGGAGCGGGCGTGTTTTGGCTCGCACCGAGTCGATGGTGGATAGGATCTGCGAGTGTAGTCGGTGTGGTCTGGCAGTTGGCGTTTTGGATCAGGCGGAACGTCGCTTTGCCGG
>JAXMJH010000079.1:0-9902 GCA_034376725.1 Lysobacteraceae bacterium
CCGGCAAAGCGACGTTCCGCCTGATCCAAAACGCCAACTGCCAGACCACACCGACTACACTCGCAGATCCTATCCACCATCGACTCGGTGCGAGCCAAAACACGCCCGCTCCAGGCTCATACCTGAATTGGAAAAGACTCCTGTCGAAACACCGTCGAACCGTGCATTTAGTGCATGTTGGGCTGGCAGTCCTGTCCTGCACGCCAACCCTGGGCAGCGGCATCGGCCGGCCACCGCGAACCAGTACACTTGCGCCGTGCCCACGAACTTCGACCTCGATGCCCTGCTCGCCATCGGCTGGCCCGACGACGAACAGGCCCGCCTGACCCTGGCGCAGGACTGCGGACCCGTGGCGCGGGTGATCACCCACCATCGTGACGCTTACGATGTCGCCCGGGGGCCGGACGATACCCTGCGGGTGCGCGCGCCGGTCGCTTGGTCGAAGCCGCGATTCGACCCCCAGGCGCGCGCCTGCGTCGGGGACTGGGTGCGTCTGAATGCCTCCGGCACCGAAGTGGTCGAACTGCTGCCACGGCGCAGCCTGCTCAAGCGCGCGGCGGCCGGCGAGCACTACAAGAGCCAGCCGATCGCCGCCAACATCGACACCGTGCTGATCGTCTGCGGCCTGGACGGCGACTTCAACCCACGCCGAATCGAGCGCTATCTCACCCTGATCGGCGGCAGCGGCGTCACCCCGGTGCTGGTGCTCACCAAGCTGGACCTGACCCCGGATGTCGAAAGCGCACTGGCGCGGCTGGCCGAAATCGCCGCCGCCGGTGTCGCTGTGCTGCCGATCAACGCCAAAGACCCGCGCAGCCTGCGCGCCCTGCATCCCTACCTGGGGCCAGGCCGCACGGTGGTGCTGGTCGGCTCCTCGGGCGCAGGCAAGTCCACGCTCACCAACAGCCTGCTTGGCGTTGAAAAGATGAAGACCGGTGCGGTGCGCGCCAGTGACGCGCGCGGTCGGCACACCACCACCAGCCGGGTGCTGATGCCGCTGCCGCAAGGCGGCTGTCTGATCGACACGCCGGGCATGCGCGAGCTGAAACTCACCGGCGAGGAACGCATCGACGACAGCTTCGAGGACATTGCCGCCATCGCCAGCGCGTGCCGATTCCGCGACTGCCAGCACCAGCGCGAGCCGGGCTGCGCCCTGCGCGCCGCCGAGGCCGATGGGCGCATCGATCCGCAGCGCTTGGCCAACTACCTCAAGCTGCACGACGAGTCGGCCCAGGCCAGCCAGCAGGTCGCCGCACGGCTGGTCAAAAAATCCGATGAGCGGGTGCTGACCAGGGCACTGAACAAACGCCTCAAGGAAAAGTATGACGAGCGCTGATCGCGCCATGGATGCGGAAACCGCCCGGCACTGCGCGCTCGACGCGCGTCTGGTCGATGCCGTCGGTCCGGTGCGGCTGCTGCCGGCGGTGGGCTGGCCGGTCTCGACGCGAGACGCGTTCCTGACCGGCTGGCAAGCCGGCCACCCGGCGCTGCCGAAAGTGAGCTACCCGCGCCCCGATCTGACCGCGGCGCGCGCCGAGCTGGCCCACATCCGCGCCGAAGCGGATCCGTCGCACCCGCTGGGCCGGTATCTCCAGCGCCGCGCCGAGAGCTGGTCGCTGGCAGCGGAGCTGATCGAACATGCCGGCGAGCCGCTGGCCGGCGAACGCTCGATCGCCCTGTTCGGCCGCCCCGGCGACACGCTGCCCGGCGGCGCGGTCGGCAACCTGGACGCCGCCCGGCATTTTCTTTCCATCGCCAACGAACTCGACCGCGACCTGCTGCCGCAGGAGGCCGACTACTGCATCCCGCCCGAGACCCTGTGCGCGGAGCTGCAAGCCGAGATGGATCGGTTTTTCGCCCGCCATCGGGTGCAGGTGGTGGTCGACCCGGCACTCACCGCCAAGGCCGCGGCCGGCGCCGCGCGCATCCGGCTGCGCGGCGGCACCTGTTTCAGCCCCTACGACCGCGACCAGCTGCTGCAACACGAGGCCTACGTGCACACGCTGACCGCGCTCAACGGTCGCGAGCAACCGTACCTCAGATCGCTCGGCCGCACTGCGCCGCATGCCCTGGCCACCCAGGAGGGCCTGGCGGTGTTTTCCGAGCTCATCGCCGGGGTGATGGACATCGAGCGCATGAAGCGCATCAGCCTGCGCACCCTGGCCATCGATATGGCGTTGTCCGGCGCCGACTTCATCGAGGTGTTCCGCTGGTTCGTCGACGCCGGGCAGACCGCGCACGACAGTTTCGCCTCGGCCCAGCGGGTGTTTCGCGGCGTGCCACTGACCGGCGGCACCGCGTTCACCAAGGACGGCGTCTACCTGCACGGCCTGATCGAGATGCACACCTTTTTCCGTCAATCGCTGGCTCAACGCCGGCTGGACCGCGCCCACACGCTGTTCGTCGGCAAGCTGAGCCTGGACGAAGTGGAACTGCTGACCCCACTGATCGCCGAAGGCGTGGTCGCCGCGCCCGAATACCTGCCGCCCTGGATGCAGCGGGTGAACGGCCTGGCCGGCACCCTTGCCTTCTCGCTGTTCGCCAACCGCATCCGCATGGATCGCGTGGCTGACGGCGCGGCGCGCTGATCGGCAATCGCGCGGCTATCGGCCATCGCGGCGTCGCCGGCAGCCTGGTTGCATCGCGATTCAGTCGCGGTGTGGCGAAGCAACCGGATCGCCCTGGCCGCGAAGTCGGCGAATCGTTCCGACGATGCCCCTGACCCCCAGGACCAGCCACGCTCCGAGGCCCAGCTCCAGGAGCGTGACGATGATGTTGGCCTTCTGATCCGGCGAGAGCCAAATGGTTTGGTCATCGGTCCGCGCCATCATTGCGGCGAACACAGCCCAGTGCGCGGCATCCGAGAGCGCCATCGCAACCAGCCAGATTCCGATCAGAGTCAGGCCCACCTCTTCGAATGTCCTGGCATCGGGCGACAAGGCTGGAAGCGGGTGCTTCACAGCCGGGAGCAAGCTTCTGGACACCGTGAGCGGAAAGAACCAGAGCAACGCTGCGGCAGCCAGCATCGGCAACACAGTCGCTGCCATGGCAACCATCCCATAACCCTGATCGCCACCCATGCTGGCGAATTGAAACAGGCCGGCGGCCAGGCGAACGGAAGTGATGACCAGAAAAACGGCGAACAGCCGAACGGCGATCGCTACGATGTCTTCGCGTGACACTGGATTCTCCAAGGTATGCTCAAATGGCAGGTTTTGTTTGGGGACAGGCGGATACTTCCGGGTCTATCAGCGCGTGCAAAAGCGCGCTGAGACCGGGTTCAGGTAATTTAGCGGCACATGTCTCTGATCTGGGCATCGTCCAATCCATCGGATTCAAGAGTCCTGCAGCTGCCGGTTCTGCTAATGGTGGCCTAACCGATGGCCACTGCGGGAGAGGCCAGCGTCCGCCATTCCCGAACCAGCGCGCAATGATTGCTCGGCCCAGTTTAGCTGCCTTATGGCGCGTATTGCGCACCAAGGCCGCTGCCCGACGTTCTATCGTTTGGCGGCGGCGCTCGGTGGGGTTGCGTCGGCGACCAGCCAGCAAACTGACCGGCGTGAGCCGAAGGCCTGGGGGATCGCCGGCGGTATGCGCTTTTTGTGGCGCGCGGGCTGTCGCGGCGCGCCTCTGGAATGCGCTTACGGGGTCGGCGACTTCACGCCTGTTGGCCGGTGCCACAGCCGGGGGATCAACATCGGCACTCGCTGCCGGTAGCCTTCGTACTCGGGGTGGAAGCTGACCAGGTCGCGCTCCTCGAACGGGATGGCGACCAGGATGTAGGCCGTGGTCACCAGGGCAAACACCAGGTGCGCGACGGTCATGGTCGGCGCCGACCAGAACACGAACAGCCAGCCCACATAGAGCGGATGTCTGACCCACCGGTACAGGCCCGGCGTGGAGAATTTCAAGTGCGTGTAGGTCTGGCCGCGAAAGCCCAGCCAGGTCTGGCGCAGGCCGAACAGGTCGAAGTGGTTGATGAGGAACGTGCTGTACAGCACCAGCGCCCAGCCGAAGGCGTAGAGCCCGTAGAGCACGCCACGGCCGAACGGCTCGCCCAGATCCCAGACCACCCCGCCCATCGGCTGCCAGAGCCAGAACAGGACGATCAGCGCCAGACTGGAAAACAGCACGTAGGTGCTGCGTTCGATCGACCAGGGCACCATTCGGGTCCACCAGCGTTTGAACGCCGGCCGCGCCATCACGCTGTGCTGCACGGCGAACAGGGCCAGCAGCCCCAGATTGACCAGCAGCGCCTGGGCCAGCGGCACGCTGGCCGGCGAGTCGATCGACTTGGGCACGCCGAAGTTGCCGATGAATCCGATGGCATACAGGAACGTAGCGAGGAAGATGGCGTAGCAAGCCACGCCGTAAAGCAGGATCAGGTAGCGTTTCATGGGCGATCTCCCCGTGCCGCCGGAGCCGGGCGTGACCGTCCGTACGATCGGACGTTCGAATCGCTTCCGGCTATTTCCCCCGCTTGGAATGTAACGCATTCGGCGGGGAAAACCGGCCCCGGCCGGCAACCCGGGGCGAACCGGTACAATCGCCGTCATCCAGTCCGAATACGCGCCCAGCCCATGACCGACCACGATTTCAAGCAAGCCGCACTCGACTACCACCGCCAGCATCCCCCGGGCAAGATCCGGGTGGTATCGACCAAGGCGATGGTCAATCAGCGCGATCTGGCGTTGGCCTATTCGCCTGGCGTGGCGGCGGCCTGCGAGGCGATCGTCGATGATGCCAGCGAAGTCAGTGCGCTCACTGCGCGCGGCAATCTGGTTGCGGTGATCAGCAACGGCACCGCCGTGCTGGGCCTGGGCAACATCGGCCCGCTGGCCTCCAAGCCGGTGATGGAAGGCAAGGGCGTGCTGTTCCAGAAGTTCGCCGGCATCGACGTGTTCGACATCGAAATCGACGAGAACGACCCGGACAAGCTGGTCGAGATCATCGCCAGCCTGGAACCGACCTTCGGCGGCATCAACCTCGAAGACATCAAGGCGCCGGAGTGTTTCATCGTCGAGCGCAAGCTGCGTGAGCGGATGAAGATTCCGGTGTTCCACGACGATCAGCACGGCACCGCGATCATCGTCGGCGCCGCCGTGGTCAATGCCCTGCATGTGGCCGGCAAGAAGATCCAGGACGTGAAACTGGCGACCTCCGGCGCCGGTGCGGCCGGTATTGCCTGTCTGGACATGCTGGTTTCGCTGGGACTGAAGCCGGAACACATTCTTGCCGTCGACCGGGAAGGAGTCCTGCACACCGGCCGCACCGATCTGGACGCCGACAAGCGGCGCTACGCCCAGGACACCGCGTGTCGGTCGCTGGCCGAGATCGTCAAGGGCGCGGACATCTTTCTGGGCTTGTCGGCGGGCGGCGTGCTCAAGCCCGAGATGGTCGAAACCATGGCCGAGCGCCCGATCATCCTGGCGCTTGCCAACCCGAACCCGGAGATCCTGCCCGAAGACGCGCTGCGGACCCGCCCGGACTGCATCATCGCCACCGGCCGGTCGGATTACCCGAACCAGGTCAACAACGCGCTGTGCTTCCCGTACATCTTCCGGGGTGCGCTCGATGTCGGAGCCACCACCATCAACGAGGCGATGAAGCGCGCCTGCGTCGAGGCCATCGCCGAGCTGGCCCGCAAGGAGGCCACCGATCTGGGCTCGGCCTACAGCGGCGAGGTACCCAGCTTCGGTTCGGATTACATCATTCCCCGGCCGTTCGATCCACGCCTGCTGATGATGCTGGCACCGGCCGTGGCCAAGGCGGCAATGGATTCCGGAATCGCCACGCGGCCGATCGAAGACCTCAACGCTTACCGCGAGAAGCTGTCGCAGTTCGTCTACCGCACCGGCCTGCTGATGAAGCCGGTGTTCGACCAGGCTCGCGCCAGTGTTCAGCGCGTGGCCTACGCCGAAGGCGAAGAGGAAACCGTGCTGCGCGCGGTGCAGACGGTGGTCGATGAAGGTCTGGCGTTCCCGATTCTGATCGGCCGGGCATCGGTGATCGACATGCGGATCGAACGCCTGGGTCTGCGCCTGCGGGCCGGCGAACACTTCGAGCTGTGCAATATCGACGACGACCCGCGCTTTCCCGAGTACTGGCAGCTGTATCACCAGATCATGGAGCGCAAGGGCGTCACGCCAGACAACGCCAAGGCCATCGTGCGCTCGCGCGCCACGGTGATCGCCGCGCTGATGGTGCGCCGGGGCGAGGCCGACGCGATGCTGTGCGGCACGGTCGGGCGGTTCGAGGGCAAGCTGCGCCACGTCACCGATGTGCTCGGGCTGGACAAGCGGGCCAGTTCGGTTTCGTCGCTGTCGGCGGTGCTCAACGACAAGGGCGTGTTCTTTTTCGTCGACAGCCACGTCCAGTACGAGCCCACCCCGGCGCAGATCGCCGAATCCACCCTGCAGGCCGCCTACCGGCTGAAGCTGTTCGGCATCGAGCCGAAGATCGCCCTGGTCAGTCACTCCAATTTCGGCGCCCGGCCCAATCCATCGGCCCTGCGCATGCGCGAGGCGCTGACGCTGATCCGCCAGCATTCGCCGGACCTGGAAGTGGAAGGCGAAATGCACGTCGATGCCGCGATGACGCCGGAGATCCGCGAGCGGATCTTCCCCAACTCGCGGCTGTCCGGCCGTGCCAACGTGCTGGTATTTCCGAATCTGGATGCCGCCAATACCGCCTACAATTTGGTGCGCACGATGACCGACGGCGTCGGACTGGGCCCGATTCTGATGGGCCTGGCGCATGCCGCGCACGTGCTCACGCCTTCGGCCACGGTGCGTCGGGTGGTCAACATGACCGCCATCGCTGCGGTCGAGGCGCAGATACGCAGCGAACTGCGCGACCAGGCCCCGACCGGCTGACCTGCCGCCGCCCCGGCACGCGGCGACGAGATGGCGGCGAGGCGGCGATGAATACGTCTGCAACGCCGTGCGCGACGGCTGGCGCCAAGCGGTCTTGCGTGTCCGTGAGCTAAACTGCTCAGTCTGGACAATCCAGAGCGAAGCGTCGCAAATCAATGACTGATCGACCGGCCCCGCCGGTCAGCGGAGGGAATGCATGAACTGGCTCAACGACGTGCTGGAAGACGACCGCGACCCGAACGAAACCCAGGAATGGGTCGAGGCTCTGTCGGCGGTGATCGACCACGAGGGCGCAGACCGCGCCCACCAGCTGCTGGAGAGGATGGTCGAGACCACCCGCCGCGCCGGTGCGTTTCTGCCGTTCTCATCCACCACCGACTACGTCAACACCATTGCGCCGCATCTGGAGGCCAAGGCCGAAGGCGACCCGGCGATGGAGTGGCGGATTCGCTGTATAGCGCGCTGGAACGCAATGGCGATGGTGGTGCGTGCCAATCGCAAGCCCGGCGATCTGGGCGGTCATATCGCCAGTTTTGCCTCCTCGGCCACGCTCTATGATGTCGGCTTCAATCATTTCTGGCGCGCCCCCAGCGCCGATCATCCCGGCGATCTGATCGGCGTCCAGGGTCACTCCAGCCCCGGCGTGTATGCCCGCGCGTTTCTCGAAGGCCGGGTCACCGAAGACCAGCTGAACCACTTCCGCATGGAAGTCGATGGCCAGGGCATCAGCTCGTACCCGCATCCATGGCTGATGCCGGATTTCTGGCAGCTGCCGACGGTATCGATGGGTCTTGGGCCGATCTCGGCGATCTACACGGCGCGGTTCTGGAAGTACCTGGAACATCGCGGGCTGATGCCCAAGACCGACCGCAAGGTGTGGTGCTTCCTCGGCGACGGCGAGTGCGACGAACCCGAGAGCCTCGGCGCGCTGTCGTTGGCCGGCCGCGAGGGCCTGGACAATCTGGTCTTCGTCATCAACTGCAACCTGCAGCGGCTGGACGGCCCGGTGCGCGGCAACGGCAAGATCATCCAGGAGCTGGAGGGCGTTTTCCGCGGCGCCGGCTGGAATGCCATCAAGCTGGTCTGGGGCAGCTACTGGGATCCGTTGCTGGCACGCGACAGCACCGGCATGCTGCGCAAGCTGATGATGGAAACCGTCGACGGCGAGTATCAAAACTGCAAGGCCTTCGGCGGCGCCTACACGCGCGAGCATTTCTTCGGTAAATACCCGGAAACCAGGGCGCTGGTCTCCAATCTGTCGGACGAGGATATCTGGCGGCTCAACCGTGGCGGCCACGACCCGCACAAGGTCTACGCCGCCTACCACGCGGCGGTCAACACCCAGGGCATGCCTACCGTGATTCTGGCCAAGACGGTCAAGGGCTACGGCATGGGCAAGTCCGGCGAATCGCTGAACCCGACCCATCAGACCAAGAAGCTCGACGACGAAGCGGTGCGTGCGTTCCGCGACCGATTCAAGATCCCGGTGCCGGACGAAAAGCTGCCCGAGGTGCCGTTCTATCATCCCGGCGAGGATTCCGAAGAGGTGCGCTACCTCAAGGCCCGGCGCGCAGCGCTGGGCGGGCCGCTGCCGCAGCGTCGGCGCAAGGCCACCGAGTCGTTCGAGGCGCCTGAGCTGGCCAAGTTCGAGCGCTTGCTGAAGTCCAGCGGCGATCGCGAAGTCAGCACCACCATGGCCTTCGTGCAGGGTCTGAACATCGTGCTGCGCGACAAGGCGGTCGGTCCGCGCGTGGTGCCGATCGTGGCCGACGAAGCGCGCACCTTCGGCATGGAAGGCCTGTTCCGGCAGATCGGCATCTATGCCCCGTTCGGCCAGAAGTACAAGCCGGTCGACGCCGACCAGCTGATGTACTACCGCGAGGACGAAGCCGGTCAGGTGCTCCAGGAAGGCATCACCGAGGCCGGCGCGTTCTGCTCTTGGCTGGCCGCTGCCACCAGCTACAGCAGCAACGACCTGCCGATGCTGCCGTTCTTCATCTTCTACTCGATGTTCGGCTTCCAGCGTATCGGCGACCTGGCCTGGATGGCCGGCGACATGCGGGCGCGCGGCTTTCTGCTGGGCGCCACCGCCGGGCGCACCACGCTCAACGGCGAGGGCCTGCAGCATGAGGATGGCCACAGCCACCTGCTGGCCGGCTCCATTCCCAACTGCCGGCCGTACGACCCCACTTTCGGCTTCGAAGTAGCGGTGATCCTCCAGCACGGCATCCAGCGCATGCTGACCGAGCAGATCGACGAGTATTACTACCTCACCCTGATGAACGAAAACTACCCGCACCCGGAGATGCCCGAAGGCGCCGAGGCGGGGATCATCAAGGGCATGTATCTGCTGCGGGAATCGGGAATCGGGAATCGGGAATCGGGGAAGGCAAAGAGCAAGGGCAAGAGCGCGCAGCCCTGCGTGCAGCTGCTGGGCTCGGGCACCATTCTGCGCGAGGCGATCGCGGCGGCCGAGCTGCTCGACAAGCACTTCGGCGTGGCGGCGGATATCTGGTCCTGCCCCAGCTTTACCGAACTGCGCCGCGACGGCTTCGACGCCGAGCGCTGGAACCGCCTGCACCCCGAGGCCAAGAGCCCGCGCAAGCCGTACGTGACCGAGTGCCTGGAAGGCCGCGCCGGTCCGGCGATCGCCGCCACCGACTACGTGCGCCAGTACGCTGATCAGATCCGCGCCTTCGTGCCGATGGCCTACACCGTCCTGGGCACCGATGGTTTCGGTCGCAGCGACACCCGCGCCAATCTGCGCAGGCATTTCGAGGTCGATCGCTACCACATCGCCCACGCCGCAATCGCCGCCCTGGCCGCCGAAGGCACCATGAACGCCAAGGATGTCGCCCGCGCGATCAAGGAGTTCAAGCTCGACCCGGACAAGCCGAATCCGATCGGCGCCTGAGCCGGCCGCGGCGCCCAGACCCGCGCCTCGCGGCAAAGTCCGAGATCGACCGCAGGGTCGTCGCGCCAGTCGCCCACCGCAGCGTGCAGCCCGAGCCTGAACGCCTCCATGGC
>JAXMJH010000080.1:0-33482 GCA_034376725.1 Lysobacteraceae bacterium
AGAGCCGTCCCACGCTCTGCGTCGCTTGCATATCTATACAAATTGACGTGATCTCATGTAAACGGACTCTACTATCGGAATGTCCCCCGATCGCAGACGCCCGCACAAGTCACCTGCGCACACTGTCAAAGATCTTCAACCCGGGCCCAGCGCAACCACGTCTCCGCGCCACCCTGAACCCCGCCCCGGCCTCTCGCCGGGTGAGCCGCCCATTATACGCACATCAAAAAGACCGTCAACACCCTTTTGCAACTTTCTCGAAAATTGTCCCGAAGGCTTGCCCTGCCTCACTCTGCAACGAGCCGAACGCGACAGAAGTGTCGCTTTCCAACCTGCAGCACCCCTTCGAAGCCGGTCGTGAACAGTTGCTGGGCATCTTCGAGCACCTCGCCGTCCAGGCGTACTGCCCGCTCCTTTATCTTGCGGTTCGCTTCCGAGTTGCTGGCTGCCAGCCCGGCCATCCTGAGCAAGGCCGGCAAGCGATGACCGCCTTCAGGCGCCGGGATCTCGGTCAACGGAAGAACCGCCGTGTCACCCTCTCCTCTGACCACCGCGTGCCAACCGGCGATCGCACGCTCGGCTTCGGCCGCATCATGGAAGCGGGTTGCCAGCTCGCGCGCGAGGCGCAGCTTTGCATCACGGGGGTTGAGCTGTCCGGCAGCGACATCCGCCTTCATGCGTTCCAGCTCGGCCAGTGAAACCTCGAAACTCAGTAGCTCGAACCAGCGCCACATGAGGTCGTCGCCAATCTTCAAGGTCTTGGTGACGATGTCGATCGGCGGCTCATCGATACCGATGTAGTTGCCCAGCGACTTCGACATCTTGTTGACGCCGTCGATGCCTTCGAGCAACGGCATGGTGATGACGATCTGTGGCGGTTGGCCAAAGTGCTCCTGCATGCCACGGCCCATCAGCAGGTTGAATTTCTGATCGGTGCCGCCGAGCTCGACATCGGACTCGAGAGCAACCGAGTCATAACCTTGAGCGATCGGGTAGAGGAACTCATGGATGGATATCGGCTGTTGCGCGGCGTAGCGCTTGGCGAAATCGTCGCGCTCTAGCATGCGGGCAACGGTGAGCAAGCCGGCCAGCCGGGTCATCTCGACTGCAGACATTGTTCCGAACCACTCCATATTGAAGCGCAGCTCGGTCTGTTCCCGGTCCAGAACCTTGAACACCTGATCGGCGTAGGTGCGGGCGTTCGCCTCGACATCTTCGCGCGTCATCGGCTTGCGGGTGGCGTTCTTGCCGCTTGGGTCGCCGATCATCCCGGTGAAATCGCCGATCAGGAAGATGACGGTGTGCCCCATGTCCTGGAACTGGCGCATTTTGTTGAGCAGCACGGTGTGGCCGATGTGCAGGTCGGGCGCGGTGGGATCGAAGCCCGCCTTGACCCGCAGTGGCCGGCCGATGCTCAGTCGCGCTTCCAGTTCCTCCACTTTCAATACTTCCTGTGCGCCTCGATGAATCAGCGACAGCGCGTCTTGCAGATCGGTCATGGTTCAGGTTCCGGAAATTCTGGCGCCGGCACGAGCCGACCCATGTTAAACAACAGTTAAAAAGCGACCCAGCGCCAAGAAGTAATTGACGCCGACTTTTAAGGCTGGGTATGGTAGCGCGAGTCTGGGAGCGGGGACGACACGGTGACTTCAAGGGTAGGGATGTTTTCGCGACTGCACATACTGATATCAAGGGCATTGGCGATGCGCGGCTTACGCTCTCACTCCTCCGGCACCGATCACACTCTCGACCATCCATCGCCTGCGAGGCGCAACGGGTCTTCAGACTTCCCGACATCATCCTTGGAACGCTCGTTGCAGCTCGGCATAGGCGTGGCCGTTGTCGCGCTGGTCGCCACCATCGCGCCTGGCATTGCAGTCAACCTGTCCAACCAGGAGTCGGTCGCCGCCAGCGTCACCCTGCCGCTGCCCCTGCCGCAAGCCACCCTGCACGCGGATCCTGCGGAGGCCAGCACTGCACCCATCGTTCGCACGGTGACCGTGCAGCCCGGCGAGACTCTCGGACAGATTTTCGAACGCTTCGATATCGCGGCGCGAGACTTGCACCGTCTCCTCGAGCATCCTGGCGCACGTGGTCCCTTGACCCGCATCCGCGCCGGTGCGGAGTTCGAATTCGAATTCGAACCGGACGGGGCGTTCAGTGCCATCCGCTTCGACAACGAGGAAACCGAGCGTACCGAGCTTAGGTTGGCCAGTGATGGCATCCACGAATCGACGCTGGCTCGCGACGTGCAGCGGCGCACCTTCACTGCATCGGGCGAAATCGCGCAGTCACTGTTCGCCGCCGGCGCCGAGGCGGGCATCGGCGATGCGACTCTGCTCGACCTCGCCAACGTGTTCAGCTACGACATCGACTTCGCCTCGGACATCCGCGTTGGCGACCGCTTCACCGTCGTCTACGACGAAATCTGGCGCGACGGCGAGCGTCTGCGCAGCGGCGGCATCGTCGCGGCCTCGTTCACCAACCAGGGCAGAAAGTACCACGCATTCCGCTACGTACGCAGCGACGGCCGGGAAGACTACTTCGACAGCGAAGGGCGGCCGATCAAAAAGGGATTCCTGCGCATGCCGATCGAGTTTGCGCGGATAAGCTCGCGTTTCAATCCCAACCGACGCCACCCGGTGCTCGGCACGGTGCGCGCCCATCAGGGCGTGGATTACGCCGCGGCCACCGGCACGCCGATCCGTTCGGCAGGCGATGGCCGAGTCACTTTTGCCGGCTGGAAAGGCGGCTACGGCCGCACGGTGATCGTCGATCACGGCCGTGGCTACACAACGCTCTATGGCCACATGTCGCGCCTCGGCCGGTTCAAAGTGGGCAGCAAGGTACGTCAGGGAGAGGTCATCGGCCATGTCGGCAGCAGCGGCCTGGCCACCGGTCCGCATCTGCACTACGAGTTCCGCGTCAAGGGCGTACACCGCGATCCGCTGAAAGTCACCTTGCCCAAGCCCGAACCGCTTCCGGCCGCCGAGCTGGCGCGTTTCAACAGCCACACCGGGCCCCTGATCGCGCAATTGGAGCTGCTGGAAGGGCGTCGCTTCGCGATGCTCCACTGAGCATCTGGCAATGGCGCGCGGGCTGTACCTTGGCCTGATTTCAGGCACCAGCGCAGACGGAATCGACGCGGCACTTATCGCCTGCGATCCGTCGGGCGAAGGGCGCATCGAACTCATCGCCGGGCGCATGTTTCCCTACCCGACAGATCTGCGCGCGCACGCGCTGGCGCTCGGCCAGCCGGATACCCGAATCGATCTGGACGCGCTCGGCGAAGTCGACGCGCGCATTGGCGAGCAGTTCGCCGAGGCCGCGCTCGGGCTGCTCGCCGAGGCTGGCGTTGCACCCGATCAGGTACGGGCCATCGGAAGTCATGGCCAGACCATCCGGCATCGACCGGAAGGTTCCCATCCGTTCTCCATGCAGATCGGCGACGCAGCGCGCATTGCCGAACGCACGCAAATCGCCACGGTCGCCGACTTTCGGCGACGCGACATCGCCGCCGGCGGACAGGGCGCACCGCTGGCGCCAGCGTTTCATCAGGCGGTGTTTGCCACTGACGTCGAGAGTCGGGCGGTTCTGAATCTCGGCGGCATCGCCAATCTGACCCTGCTGCCGCGTCACGGCCCGGTGCTTGGATTCGACACCGGGCCGGCGAACGGCCTGATGGACGCCTGGATCGCCCTCATTCGTGGCGCCAGCTTCGACCGCGATGGGGCATTGGCAGCCCAGGGCCGAGTCGATCACGATTTGTTGCGCGCTCTTCTTGCCGATCCGTGGTTCGCGCTGACCGGCCCGAAGAGCACCGGCCGGGAACAATTCAACCTCGAATGGCTCCGGCCAAGGCTGGCTGCGCTCGGCAACGTGCCCGGCGACGCCGACGTCCAGGCGACCCTGTGCGCGCTCAGCGCCGAGACGATCGCGGCATCGCTGATCCGCGAAATGCCCGAGTGCGCGCGCCTGCTGGTCTGCGGCGGCGGCGTGCAGAACCCGGAGCTGATGCGCATGATCTCGGATCGACTCGATGGGGTTTCCGTCGAATCCACTGCAACGCTGGGCTTGGACCCGGATCTGATCGAAGCGATGACCTTCGCCTGGCTGTCGGCAAGGACCATGGCGGGCTTGACCGGCAACCTGCCATCGGTCACCGGAGCAGCCCGCGCGTGCGTGCTGGGCGCGATTCATCCCCGCTAACAGCCGATTCGGCGCTCCGAACACGCCCTCAAATCCGCTGTCGAAATGCGATCATGGCCACGAGTCGCTGCCCACCGGCGCTGCGGCATTTCGCCGCCCGACAGCATCCTCCCGACACCGACTTGATTTGGATCAACCCCGGTTACCGCAACCCACTGGAAAATACCGCGACCATGCAACAGGAGGGGATATGACGTCCCAGGCAGCTACAACATACAACGACAAAGTGGTCCGGCAGTTCGCGGTCATGACCCTGGTTTGGGGCATCGTCGGCATGCTGGTCGGCGTGATCATCGCCGCCCAGTTGTACTGGCCGTCACTCAATCTCGACATACCCTGGCTTAGCTACGGCAGGCTGCGGCCGCTGCACACCAACGCGGTGATCTTCGCGTTCGGCGGATGCGCGCTGTTTGCCACCAGTCTGCATGTGGTACAGCGCACCTGCCACGTGCGACTGCTTTCCGACAAGCTGGCCGCGTTCGTGTTCTGGGGCTGGCAGGCGGTCATCGTGCTCGCCGCAATCACCTTGCCGCTGGGCCTGAGCCAGGGCAAGGAGTACGCCGAGCTGGAATGGCCGATCGATCTGCTGATCACCGTAGTGTGGGTTGCCTACGCGGTGCTGTTCTTCGGCACCATCGGCAAGCGCAAGGTGTCGCACATCTACGTCGCCAACTGGTTCTTCGGCGCCTACATCATCACCATCGCGGTGCTGCACATCATCAACAATCTGGCGCTGCCGGTCGACATGCTCAAGTCCTACAGCGCCTACACCGGCGCGGTCGACGCAATGGTGCAGTGGTGGTACGGGCACAACGCGGTCGGGTTTTTCCTCACTGCCGGCTTCCTGGGCATCATGTACTACTACGTGCCCAAGCAGATCGGCCAGCCGATTTACTCCTACCGGCTTTCGATCGTGCATTTCTGGGCACTGATCGCCATCTACATGTGGGCCGGGCCGCATCACCTGCACTACACCGCCCTGCCCGACTGGGCGCAGTCGCTTGGCATGGTATTCAGTCTGATTCTGCTGGCGCCCAGCTGGGGCGGCATGATCAACGGCATCATGACGCTGTCCGGCGCCTGGCATAAGTTGCGCACCGATCCGATCGTCAAGTTCCTCATCGTCTCGCTGTCGTTCTACGGCATGAGTACGTTCGAGGGCCCGATGATGTCGATCAAGGTCGTCAATTCGCTCAGCCACTACACCGACTGGACTATCGGTCACGTCCATTCCGGCGCGCTTGGCTGGGTGGCGATGATCTCGATCGGCGCGATGTACATGATCTATCCGCGCGTGCTCGGGCTGAAGGAAATGTACAGCGTCAAGCTGATCGATCTGCACTTCTGGGTGCATACAATCGGCGTGGTGTTCTACATCTCCTCGATGTGGATTGCCGGCGTGATGCAGGGCCTGATGTGGCGTGCGACCAATACCGACGGCACGCTGACCTATACCTTCGTCGAATCGCTGGTGGCCACCTATCCCTACTATCTGGTCCGCTTGCTCGGCGGGCTGCTGGTGCTGGGCGGCATGCTGATCATGGCCTGGAACACCTGGAAGACCTTCCAGATGGCCAAGAGCACGGCCGACTCGCCGGTCCTGCAACCGGCCCTCGAAGCCGGCCACACCTGAGGACATGACGATGAGCAAGGGTCACGAGAAAATCGAAACCAATGTCAGCCTGATGGCGATCCTGATCGCGGTGGCGATCAGCTTCGGCGGGCTGGCCGAGATCGTTCCGCTGATGTACCAGGCCGAGGCGATCGAGCCACTGCCGGGCGTCGAACCCTATCCGGCGCTGGAGCTGGCCGGCCGCGATGTCTACGTTCGCGAGGGCTGCTACAACTGCCATTCGCAGATGGTGCGAACCTTGCGCTTCGAAACCGAGCGCTACGGCCACTACTCGCTGGCTGGCGAGTCGGTCTACGACCGCCCGTTCCAGTGGGGCTCCAAGCGTACCGGCCCCGACCTGGCCCGCGTCGGCGGTCGTTATTCCGACGATTGGCACCGCGTCCACCTGGCCAATCCGCGCGACGTGGTGCCGGAATCGAACATGCCGGGCTACCCGTGGCTGGAAACCAATACGATCGACGGCGAACGGGTGGCCCGCAAGATGCGCACGCTGCGCGCCCTGGGGGACCCGTACAGCGATGAGGACATCGGCGCGGCGGCTGCCGCAGTCGAGGGCAAGACCGAGATGGACGCCGTGGTGGCGTATCTCCAAGGGCTTGGCAAGCACGCGCCGCGCCCCGGAAGCTCGGCCGGCAGCGCCGGCGGGCAGGACTGAGCCATGCTGTCCGGAATCGTTACCGCCTTTCTGCTGGTCGCTTTCGTCGGCGGCGTGATCTGGGCCTGGAGCAGCAAGCGCAAAGCTGCCTTCGACGATGCTGCCCGGCTCCCGCTGGACGACAGCGATCAGCACAAACCCAATAAGGAGTGACCATGAGCGCATTCTGGTCGTGGTTCATCATTGTCATCGTCGTCGTCAACATCCTCGGCTGCTTCTGGCTGCTCTGGTTCACCGGCAAGCGCCGGCCGGACCAGAAGGCCGGCGCTCAGACCGGGCACGTCTGGGACGGCGATCTGCGCGAATACAACAATCCGCTGCCGAAATGGTGGATCAACCTGTTCTACATCACCATCGTCTTCAGCATCGGCTATCTGATCTGGTATCCCGGCCTGGGCAACATCAAGGGCGTGGGCGGCTGGAGTTCCGCTTCCGAGCACGACGCGGCGGTCGCGGCGGCGCAGGCCAAGCTGGCCCCGGTGTTTGCCCGCTTCGAGGGCAAGTCGATCCAGGCATTGGCCGACGATGCCGAAGCGCTCGAGCTGGGCCGTTCGGTGTTCGCCAACAACTGCGCTACCTGCCATGGCTCGGATGCGCGCGGTGCCAAGGGCTTCCCCAACCTTGCCGACGGCTCCTGGCAATGGGGCTCGCCGCCGGACGTGATCCTGACCAGCGTACTCAATGGCCGGCAGGCCGCAATGCCCGCCATGGCCGCCGCACTGGGCGGCGATCAGGCAGTCACCGAAGTCGCGGTCTACGTGCAAAGCCTGTCCGGGCAGAAGGTCGACGCGGCGCTGGCGGCGGCCGGCAAGCCGAAATTCGAAATGCTCTGTGCGGCCTGCCATACGCCGGCCGGAACCGGCAATCCGATTCTCGGCGCACCCGATCTCACCGATGATGTCTGGCTCTACGGCAGCGACTTCGACAGTATCCGCACCGCCATCACCCAAGGCCGCAACGGCCAGATGCCGGCGTTCGGCGAGCTGCTTGGCGACACCCGCAGCCGCCTGGTTTCAGCCTGGGTGTACTCTTTGAATCGGACCAGCGAAGCGGACCAAGCCACGCAGTGAGTACGACCCCAGAATCCGGCCCATCTTTCGATCACCCGCCCCGGCCGCTGATCCAGCGGCTCGGGGCCATCCTCTGGCCGTCGTTCTTCGCGGCCGGCGTGGCCACCGTGGTGTTTTTCGGGTTGATCGATCCGCTGGCACTGAGGGAAATCACGTTCCCCGACATCGAAATCAGCCGGGGCCTGGGCTACACGGTCGGCTTTTTCATGTTCTGGGCATGCACCGCATCATCCAGCCTTTTCACCTGGGTACTTCTGCGTCCGGCCAGCCGCTTCAACACCCCACTCCCCCCGGATCGCTGAATCATGGCGAGCAAACGCATCCCCATCGCTGTCCAGAATCAGGCCGGCCCGCTCTATCTTTCCGAGTCGAAAATCTATCCGCGCGAGGTCAGCGGCCGCTTCCAGCGGCTTCGTGTGGCGGCGGTGGTCTGGCTGCTGGGCATGTATTACCTGTTTCCCTGGCTCAACTGGGATGGCCGGCAGGCGGTTCTTTTCGATCTGCCGGCACGAAAGTTCTACATCTTCTCGCTGAACTTCTGGCCCCAGGATTTCTTCTTTCTTGCCCTGCTGCTGATCATGGCCGGGCTGAGCCTGTTCTTCTTCACCGCGCTGGCCGGACGGCTCTGGTGCGGTTATGCCTGCCCGCAGACCGTATGGACCGAGGTGTTTCTGTGGATGGAGCAGTGGACCGAGGGCGGCCGGTTCAAGCGGATGAAGCTCGACGCTGCGCCCTGGAGCGCCGAAAAGCTGCTCAGGAAGGGCGGCAAGCATCTGCTTTGGCTGGTTTTCGCGCTGTGGACCGGGTTCACCTTCGTGGGCTTTTTCACGCCCATCCGCGAACTGACCGACCGGCTGGTGCCGTTTCAATGGGGCGGCTGGGAACTATTCTGGGTGTTGTTCTATTCGCTGGCCACCTGGGGCAATGCCGGCTTTCTGCGCGAGCAGGTATGCAAGTACATGTGCCCCTATGCGCGCTTCCAGAGCGCCATGTTCGACCGCAACACGCTGGTCATTGCCTATGACGAGCGCCGCGGCGAGCCGCGCGGATCGCGCAAGCGCGGTGTCGCCAGCGTCCTGGAAAGCGGCCGCGGGCTGATCGACGCCGCGTCGGCCAAAGCCTCGGTCATCCGCGCGGCACTCGAAGAAAAAAGCCGGGGCGCGGTCCGGGTTTCTACCGGTCTTGTGAACGAGCGCGTTTCGGATCCAGTCGATGATGAGCCGAGCCATCGGGCATCGCCCGCCGATGCTTCAACCGCCGCCACCAGCCATTCCGTGCCGCTTGGCGACTGTATCGACTGCACCCTGTGCGTGCAGGTCTGCCCGACCGGCATCGATATCCGCAACGGCCTGCAATACGAGTGCATCGCCTGCGGCGCGTGCATCGATGCCTGCGACCAGGTCATGGACAAGATGGGCTATCCGCGCGGTCTGGTCCGCTACTCGACGCAGAACGCCATCGACGGCAAGCCCAGCCGCATCTGGCGCCCGCGCATCCTGGTGTACGGCACCTTGCTGGCCGCGTTGTTCGCCGGCTGGGCCTGGGGTATCAGCCAACGCAGCGGTCTGATCATCGACGTGTTGCGCGACCGAAATGCGCTGTACCGGGAAGCCACCGACGGCACGATCGAAAACGCCTACACCCTTAAGCTGGTCAACAAGCAGATGCGCGAGCACCGCTACCGACTGATCGTCGAAGGCAATCCGGCGGTTCGCCTGGCTGCCGATCCCGGCCAGCTGATCGCCGGCGCGGAGCAGGTACTCACCGTCCCTGTAACGCTGAGCGCCGAATCGGGTGCGGTCCGCGGCCCCACTGAGGTGGTGTTGGTGATCCAGAGCATCGATGATCCGACGCTGCAGGCGCGTCGCGACACGCGCTTCTTCGCACCGGTACGATGACGCATGACTGCTGAAATTCCGTGGCACCGGGAAAAGATGCTCTGGCTGGTGATCGCACTGCCGCTTTCGGTGGTGATCGCCGGCTTCGTCACGCTGGCGATCGCCATCCGGACCGGCGGCGCCGACGCAGGCCCCGATGAAGTGCAGCGCAGCGCGCAGATTCAGACCAGCGACCTGGCGCCCGATCGAAAAGCCGCTGCGCTGGGCCTTGCCGGACGCCTCAGCGTGGACGCTGAAACCGGCGCGATCCGCCTCGCTTTGACTCCGAAGCCGGCGCCCACAGCACTGACGCTGCTGCTGATTCATCCGGCGCGCTCCGTGGAAGACCGCAGTCTGACCTTGACGCCGACCGGCGGCGACTGGCTGGGCCGGCTCCCGGACCTGTCGCTCGATCACGACTGGCTTGTGCAGTTGCTGCCCGAGGACAGACAGTGGCGCCTGCAGGGTCGGCTGAAGGCGGATACCGGCGCGACCCTGCTGGAACCCGCCCTGGCCGAGCGATAGCCCGGCATGACCGGGCGCTGTTATCACTGCGGCGAGCCACTGCCGCCCGATCCGCCGATGGTGCTGCTGGACGGCGACCGGCGACCGGTGTGCTGCCAGGGCTGTGCCGGCGCGGCGCAGTGGATTCGTGATGCCGGCCTGGGCGACTACTACCGGCTGCGCGCCAGCGAAGGCCTGCCGGTCGACCTGGCTGCGCTGGACTACTCCGCCTGGGACCGCGAAGACGTGCAGACCGACCACAGCCGAAGCGTCGACAGCGGTCGCGAGATCACGATCTTGGTCGAAGGCATGCAGTGCGCAGCCTGTGCATGGCTGATCGACAAGGCGCTGTCGCGCGAACCCGGCGTGCTGGAGGTGCAGCCCAATGCGGTGACCGGCCGGGTGCGCATCGTCTGGGATCCGGCCCGCGCGCCGCTGAGCCAAGCCCTCCGGCGACTGGCCTCGCTGGGCTATCGGCCACACCTGGCGCCGGGCGAGGCGCTGGAGCGCGAGCGGCGGCGGGAACGACGCGATCTGCTGATGCGGTTGGGCGTGGCCGGGCTGGGCAGCTTTCAGGCAATGATGTTCGCCGAGGCGCTGTACCTGGATTTCGACAATCAGATGCCGCTGGCGACCCGCGAGTTCTTTCGCTGGATCACCTTGTTGGTGTCCACTCCGGTGGTGTTCTACGCCGGTTGGCCGTTTATCGCGGGCATGCGACGTGAAGCATCGCTGGGGCGCTACGGCATGGACACGCTGGTTGCCAGCTCGATCCTGCTGGCCTATTTCGCCAGCCTCATCGAAACGCTGCGCGGCGGGCCGCACGTGTGGTTCGATGCCGCTGTGATGTTCGTCTTCCTGTTGCTTGCCGCCCGTGTGGTCGAGCGGCTGGCCCGCCAGCGCGCCAATGCGGCGGTGGACACGCTGGCCAGGGCGCAACCGGCTCTGGCATGGCGACTGCTCCCGGATGGCAGTCGCGAGCAGGTTCCGCTCAAGGCGCTTTCGCCCGGCGACATGCTGGCGGTCGCGGTCGGCGAGACCGTGCCCGCCGACGGCACGCTGCTGGAGGAAGCCGGCGAGTTCGACGAAGCCTTGTTGACCGGCGAATCGGCGCCGGTGACCCGCGCCGCCGGCGAGTCGGTGTACGCGGGCAGCGTGTGTCGCCATGCGCCGGCGAAAGTGAAAGTCGAGCGCACCGGCGCCGACACCCGGCTGGCCGATCTGGTCCGTCTGGTCGAACAGGCGCAGGCCGGCCGGCCCCGGCTGGCCGAAATCGGCGATGCGATTGCCGCAAAGTTCGTGCCGGCACTGTTCGTCTGCGCAGCCGTGGTGGCGCTGGTCTGGTGGTGGATCGAACCCGGGCGCGCCTTCGAAGTGACCCTCGCCGTCCTGGTGGTCAGTTGCCCCTGCGCCCTGTCGCTGGCCATCCCGGCCGCGCTGGGCGCGGCGCAGGGTACGCTGGCGCGCATGGGTGTGCTCAGCCTGCGCCCGGATGCGATCGATGCCCTCGCCCGCGCCGATCATCTGCTGATCGACAAGACCGGCACCCTGAGTCAGGGCCGGCCGCGCATCGGGCGCATACAGGTTCTGGCCGACCACAGCCCGGAGGCCGTGCTGATCCTGGCTGCCAGCCTGGAGCGCGATGCCGGGCATCCGATTGCTCAGGCCTTCGCCCGACAGACGCTGAAGCTCAAGCCGGCGACTGCCCTGCGCGCCGTGCCTGGGCAAGGTGTTGAGGGCGTCATCGATGGTCGCCTGCTCCGGCTTGGCCGCGCCGGCTTCGCTGCCGGCGCATACGACGACGGCGCGATCTGGCTGGGCGATGGCGACACAGCGTTGGCGCGCTTCGAAATCGACGACCCACTGCGACCCGATGCCGGCGACGCCATCCGGGCGCTGCGAACGCTCGGGCTGGACCCCGAAGTACTCAGTGGCGATGGCGCCGAAGCGGTGGCCGCGCTGGCCGGCCAGCTGGGGCTCGGCCACACCAGCGCCCGGCAATCGCCGGAGGACAAACTGAGCCGGCTGCGCGCGCTGCAGGCCAGCGGCGGGGTGGTTGCCATGGTTGGAGACGGGATCAACGATGCGCCCGTACTGGCCGGTGCCGACGTGTCGCTGGCCATGGCCGACGGCGCACCATTGGCTCACCGCAGCGCCGATCTGGTGCTGACATCGCCCAAGCTCATGCGCTTGCCAGATGCCATCGTACTGGCCCGCAAAACCCGGCGGATCATTCGCCAGAACCTGCTCTGGGCGCTGGGCTACAATCTGCTGGCACTGCCGCTGGCGGCCCTCGGCATGGTCACACCCTGGCTGGCCGCGCTGGGCATGGCGCTGTCGTCGCTGCTGGTCACCCTGAACGCGCTTCGCCTGGCGCAAGCGCCGAAACCACTGTCCTCATGAGTATTCTCGCCGTCCTCATCCCGCTCAGTCTGATTCTTCTGGGCATCGCGATCGGCATCTTCGTCTGGGCCGTCCGCAAGGGGCAGTTCGACGATCTGGAAACGCCGGCGCTGGATATTCTGGCCGAAGAACGCGCCGCCAGGCCCACCGCGGCGCAAACGTCGAATCCTGAACCGGACGCGGCCCGAGCGAACGCGGACCAAGCGAACGACGCCCATGATCGCGACCAGCCCTGAGCCGCACCGCGACTGCCAACCGAGGACGCCGACCAGACCGTGCCGATAGACGGACTTACCCTGCTGGCCGCGCTGCTGGCCGGCCTGATGGGCGGCGTGCACTGCGCCGCCATGTGCGGCGGCGTGGCGGCGGGTATTTCAGCCGGCGCGGGGCGAATACCCGCCTTGCAGGTCGCCCTGATCAGCAATCTGGGCCGCGTCGCTGGTTACATTCTGGCCGGTACGCTGGTTGGCGCACTCGGCGCCGGCCTGCTGGGCCTGATCCGGGCCGAGCCGCTGCTGCTGGGCATGCGGATGGCGGTTGGCGCGGTGCTGGTGATTGTCGCGCTGCGTCTGCTCGATCGGGGTGGCAGGCTCGCCTTCCTGTCGCGCCCCGGCGCGGCAGTCTGGCGCTGGCTTGCGCCACTGCACCGTCGCGTGCTGCCGGCCAACACCTGGCCGCGCATGCTGGCTGTTGGCGTGCTCTGGGGCTGGCTGCCGTGCGGGCTGAGCGGAACCCTGCTGGTGGCGGCATGGTTCAGCGCCGAAGCCCTGCACGGCGGCCTGATCATGGCCGCCTTCGGGCTGGGCACCCTGCCGCTGATGGTCCCGCTGACCTGGTCCGGCGCCCGCATCCTGCGCCGGCTTCAGACCCGCGGACTGCGCATCGCCGCCGCCAGCCTGATCATGGCCGCCGGCCTGCTGACCCTGTCCGCCCCATGGCTGGCCCGGTTTCCCGCCGTACATGCCGCGCTGGAGGCACTGGGGTGCAGAACGCTGGTGATGTGATGCGCGTCGGTCGACCGGTCTGAATCCCCGCACCGGCTCAGTTCAACGAGTTCAGTTCAACGAAATGCGTCTGCCGCGCCTTGGCCCGCGCGCCAACCCGAGGAGATCCGGAGCTCAGGACACCCCGGAGTCAGATCGAGTGCCCGTCGTCCCAGCGGCTGGTCTTGCGGCGGTCTTTGCCGCTGCGGCGGTTTTCCTTGCCGGGCTCGAAGCGGAATTCTTCCCGGCGCTCGTCGCTGGTGCGGCGCTCCTTGCCGTCGCGGCGTTCCAGTTTGACCTCACCGGATGGTGTTTTGTAAGTCTTGGTCATGACTTGATAAACGGATTGTGGCGCGTGCGCCGGCCATGGCGGTCTGCGGTCAGCCGCGCATGCGCATCGACTCCGGCTCGTGGGCCAGCTGCGAGAGGCGCTTGGCATCGAGGATGCGCAACTGCCGGCCACGCACGGCGATGAGACCGTCTTCCTGAAATTTGGAGAAGGTTCGGCTGACTGTCTCGATCACCATGCCCAGGTAGCTGGCGATGTCTTCCCGGCTCATGGCCAAAGTGAATTCGCGACTGGACTGGCCGAGCGCCAGGTAGCGTTCGGACAGGGAATACAAAAACAGGGCCACGCGCTCGGCGGCGTGGCGGCGGCCCATCATTTCCAGGTGATCCTGATCGCGGCCGACGCTGCGCCCGATGATGCGCAGCAGTTGACGTTGCAGCGAGGGCAGCTCGCCAGCCAGTCGGCTCAAATCGTTGAAGGGGATATCGCACACGCTGGCCGGGCCCAGCGCCTCGGCATCGCAGCGGTGAGCGCCATCGCCGAGCGCATCCAGGCCGATCAACTCGCCGGGCAGATGGAAACCGATGATCTGCAGCGAACCGTCCTCACCCAGTGCGCTGGTCTTGAACGCACCGTCGCGCGCGACGTAGAGCGAACTCATCGGGTCGCCGCTGCGAAACAGGAATCCGCCGCGTTCCAGCGGCCTGCGGCGCTTGACCAGGTTGTCCAGCCGCTCCAGGTCGGACTTCGCCATGGTTTCCGGCAGGCACAGCGAGTGCAGGCTGCACTGCGCGCAGTGCTGGCGCAAGCGGTTGAGGTCGATGATTGCAGCGTCGGTCACAGGTTCGCCTTTGTTTCGAAACACACGAAGGATCCAGATGCCTGTCGTACTTCGGCCGGACGGACTCCTAGGGCTGCGTCCAACGGAGCAGCCAATGGTTCACGGTATCGTGCCACAGGATGCTGTTGTCCGCGTTCAGCACCCAGTGATTCTCATCCGGAAAATACAGCAGCCGCGACTCTATTCCGCGGCGCTGAAGCGCCGTGAAGGTGGCCAGTCCCTGCTCCACCGGTACCCGGTAGTCCTTCTGGCCGTGAATGACCAGCATCGGGGTCTGCCATTTCTCCACGTGGTGCACCGGGTTGTGCCGCTCGTGGCCGTCGGGATTCTGGAAATACGGCCCGCCGTGCTCCCACTCGGGAAACCACAGCTCTTCCGTCACGTAGTACATCATCCGGTTGTCGAACAGGCCAGCGTGGTTGACCAGGCAGCGAAAGCCGTCCGGCCAGTTGCCGGCGATCCAGTTGACCATGTAGCCGCCGTAGCTGCCGCCCAGGGCGCAGGCGCGGTCGGTGGCCAGAAACGGGAACTGCTGGCCAGCGGCTGCCAATCCTTTGCGAAGGTCTTCCAGCGGCTTGCCGCCCCAGTCGCCGGTGATCGAATCGGTGAACGCCTGCCCGTAGCCGACCGAGCCGTGAAAATCGATCATCACCACCGCGAATCCCGCCCCGGCATAAGTCTGGGCGTTCCATCGGTAGTGAAAGTTGTCGCTGAAACTGCCCTGCGGGCCACCGTGGATGAGGAAGGCGACCGGGTACTTCCCGCCCTCCTGGTAATTCCAGGGCTTGATCACGTAGCCGTGAACCGGCTCATCGTTCCAGCCTGGAAACTGAAACGGCTGGTAGTCGCCAAAGGCCACATCCTTGAGACGGTCGGCGTTCAGATCGGTGATCCGACGCTCCGCGCCGCCATCAAGCGGCACAGTGAACACCTGCGCAGGGGCGGCCAGGGTGTCGCGGGTGAAGGCAAGCACCTGCCCGGCGGCGGCGAAGCTGCCGATATTGCCGCCCGACACCAGCGGCTCGGTTGCGCCGCTGGCGATGTCGATGGCGAACAACACGCGGCGACCGGTGTCGAGTGCCTGCGCCAGAAGTCGCTTGCCATCCGGGGACAGCGCCAGCGATTCGAGCGAACGGTCGAAGTCCGGCGCGATCTCGCGCACCTGCCCGCTGCCAAGATCAAGCGCCATGGCGGCAAACCGGTCGGCTTCGAAGCCGGGGCGCTGCATGGCCTTGTAGTACAGGGTCCGCCCGTCGGCGCTGAATACCGGATCGGCGTCCCACGCGGGGTTGCCGGCGGTCAGGTTGCGCGGCGGCGTTTCGCCGTTGGCGTCGACCAGCCAGATGTCGAAATTGGTCGACCAGGGCTCGCCGCCATCGGAAATGCGCACGCTGGCCGCCAGCGATTGCGAATCCGGCGACCAGGCGTAGTCGGCATCGCCACCGAATGGTTTGTGCGGCACGTGGCCGGCCAGGCCAGCCAGCCGCATCGGCTCGGCGCCGGCCTTGCCATCGGCCAGCTCAGCCACGAACAATTGATTCAACCGACCGTCGACAAAGCTGTCCCACTGACGGACGAACAGACGGTCGTGCAACCTTCCGCTGGCCTTTGCGGAGGCGGTGGCGTCGAGCCGCGCGCGACTGCACGCCAGCGATTGGCAATCCGGGTACACCGCCATGCCGAGCGCCAGGCGCGCGCCGTCGGGCGACACTTTGAAACTGCCAACGTCGAGCGGATAGTCGCTCACCTGAACCGGCGCGTCGGCACCGATGCGCTGCGACCAGACCTGGCTGGAGCCGGATTTCGATGACAGAAAATACACCGTGCCATCCGGCCCGATCGCCGGGCTGGCGCCGCCGACATCCTCCGGAGTGAGTCGACGCGGCGGGCGCTGGTCGCGGGTCAGCAAGTTGCGGTGCCAGAGGCTGGAACGCGGTTTGCCGGTCGCCGCATCGATCTCGCGCACGGCGAACACCAGGTGCCGGCCATCGCTCGACAATACCGGCGAAGAAACCCGGTCGAGCGCAACCAGATCCCGCACATCGAAACCACGTTCGCCAGCCAAGGTCAGCGATGGCAGCAGCAGAACAAGACCCAGCCCGCCCTTCCAACGATTCAGCATGTCGTTCTCCTTTCGTCGATTACTGGTAGCCGATCAGCACGGCGACCACCAGCGCCAGCGCACCGGCCAAGGTCAACTTCAGCAGCAGCGGCCAGGCGAAGCGGAACCAGCGGTCGTAGGGCACACCGGCGATTCCCAGAATGCTCATCAGCACGATATTGGTCGGCACGATCATGTTGGAGAAGCCATCGCCAAACTGATACGCCAATACCGCCACCTGCCGGCCAATACCCAGCAGATCGGCCAGCGGCGCCATGATCGGCATGGTCACAAACGCCTGCCCGCTGCCCGACGGGATGAACAGGTTCAGCAAGCTCTGAACCAGCAGCATGCCGACGGCCGCCAACTCGGCCCCCAACAGGCCCAATGGCCCGGCCAGGCCATTGACGATGGTATGCAGCACTTGACCGTCTTCAAGAATCAGCGCGATGGAGCGCGCGAAACCAATCAGGATGGCGGTCACCGCCAGTTCCGCTGCGCCCTCGCCAAACCGCTTGGCAGTGTCGTCGGCACCGAGACCGCCAACCACGCCAGCAACCAGCGCAAGCGCAAGAAACAGTGCGCCCAGTTCGACCAGATACCAGCCGCGAGCAGAAATCCCCCAGACCATCGCCGCCAGAGTTACCAGTACCAGCGCCAGAACCGCCAGCCGACGGCCGCCCAGCGTGGGGTATTCGGTCGGCGGCGGATGGGCGATTTCAACGCCCGCCATCAGACTGGCCGATGGGTCGGCGCGTACCTTTGCCGCATACGACCAGACATGGTGCACCCCAATGGCGACAAACGGGACGAACAACGCCAGCCGGAACTGCCAACCCGAAGTCGGCGCCAGACCGGCCACGCCCTGGGCGATCTGCACAGTGAACGGATTGAGTGCTGCCACGCCGTAGCCAATGCCATAGCCGCCGATCAGAATGCCCATGGCGGTCATAACATCCATGCGCATCGCCACGCACAGGGCCACAAGCATGGCGGTAAAGGGAATGTACTCCTCGGCCACACCGATCGCGCTGGAGCCGGCAGCGAACACCGCCATCCCGATACCGATCAACCAACCCGGGCTGTGGCCGATACGGCGCAGAATCCAGCCCAGCAGCGCATCGATGGTTCCGGTGGCGCGCAACACCGAGATCGCACCACCGACTATCAGGACGAAAAATATGATGTCCTGCGCCGCCGCCAACGCCTTCGGCACCACGGTGAACAGGGTGAGCGGCGACAGCGATACGCGCTCCTGGGCGAGCGCATAGCTGCCCGGCACCACCAGTTGGTGTCCCTTGTCATCGGCAACGGTTTCGAATGTCCCCTGCGGCAGCAGCCAGGTCGCGATGAGCGCCAACACCATCATGGCAAACAGCAACACGAGGGTGTGCGGTACGCGTAACGACTTCACCATGGCGCTTTCTCCGGGGCAGGAACCGTGATTTCAATCGGGATCGAGAGTTGACCCTGTGCGCAACACTTGGACACAGCAAGCGCTGATCGTCGGGTCATTCTCAACGATCGCCCGCCAGTTCGGCCACCACCTGACGAACGCCTTCGCGCCAGTCTGGCAGATTGATGCCGAAATCGGCCGCGAGCGCCGAGCAATCCAGCACGGAATGCGCCGGGCGTTGGGCGCGGGTGGGGAAGTCCGAGGTGGCGATCGGCAGGACGTCGGGCACGCGCGTCAGTAGTCCCGCCGCCGCCGCATCCTCGATGATGGCCTGCGCGAACCCGTGCCAACTGGTGTAGCCAGACGCCACCACATGCCAGAGTCCGCTGGGCTGATCCGCCCTCGCCAGCGCCAGTGCCGTCGTGGTGGCCAGCCAGCGGGCCGGGGTGGGGCTACCGATCTGATCGGCAACCACTTTCAGCCCAGGGCGCTCGGCGGCCAGCTTGAGCATGGTGCGAAGAAAATTGTGGCCGCGCGCGGCATACACCCAGGCGGTGCGGAAAATCAGGTGCGATGCGCCACCACCGACCACCGCCTGCTCGCCTTCCAGCTTGGTCTGCCCGTATACGCTGAGCGGTGCCGGGTGGTCTGCCTCGGCATAGGCTGCGCTGCGGTCACCCGGAAAAACGTAATCGGTGGAGTAATGGACGATGCGTGCCTGCGACTCGGCGCAGGCTTCCGACAGTTCGGCAACCGCTTCGGCATTGATCCGTCGGGCCAGCGCGACATCATCCTCGGCGCGATCGACTGCGGTGTACGCGGCGGCGTTGACCACGATGTTCGGGCGCAGTTCGCGCACCGCATTGCCTGCGGCGCCGGGCCGCGACAGATCGAGCGCCAGACACGAAGCGCCACCCGGCAACCGACCGGACAGCGTGGCGGGCATCACCAGGCCCAGTGGCGCCAGCGCGCGCAACAGCTCGAAGCCGAGCTGACCATCGGCACCGACCAGCAGAATCCGGCTCATTGCGAGGCTCCTTCGGCGGCGAACACCGGCAGTCGCTCGGCCGGAATGTCGCGAAGCAGCGGGGCGCGGGCATCCTTGCCTGACAGCGACGGACCGGAAACCGGCCAGTCGATGGCCAGCTCGGCATCGTTCCACAGCAGGTTGGCATCGGCGCTCGGGTCGTATTCGCGGGTGCACAGATAGCAGAACACGGCGCGCTCGCTCACCGTGGCGAAACCATGCGCGAAGCCCTCGGGAATCCAGAGCTGGCGGCGGTTCTCGGCGCTGAGGTAGACCGCCGTCCACTGCCCGAAGCTGGGCGAGCCACGGCGGATGTCGACTGCAACATCGTAGACTTCGCCCTCCAGCACCCAGACCAGCTTGCCCTGCGGGTTGGGCCACTGGTAGTGCAGGCCGCGCAGCACGCCGCGCTCGGACACCGACACATTGCTTTGGGCAACCGGAAAATCGAGTCCGGCCTCGGCGTAGCGCGAGCGGTTCCAGGTTTCGAAGAAACAGCCGCGCGCATCGCCGAACACGTCGGGCTCGACGATCACGCAGCCGGGCAGATCGGTCGGCCGCAGTTTCATCGAACGCTCCCGTGTTCCAGCACGCCCAGCAGATAGCGGCCGTAGCCGTTCTTGGCCAGCGGCTCGGCCAGCGCTCGCAATTGAGCGGCATCGATCCAGCCGTTACCGAATGCCACTTCCTCGGGACAGCAGATGCGCAGACCCTGGCGTTGTTCGATGGTCTCGATGAAATTACCGGCCTGCAGTAGCGACTCGTGGGTTCCGGTGTCGAGCCAGGCGAAACCGCGCCCCATCTTTTCCAGATTCAGCGAACCGTCGTCGAGGTAACACCGATTGAGGTCGGTGATCTCCAGCTCGCCGCGCGCCGACGGCGCCAGCGCCCTGGCGAATCCGGGTGCCCGGCCGTCATAAAAATACAGGCCGGTCACGGCATAGTGCGAACGTGGCTTCAGCGGCTTTTCCTCAAGCCCAATGACCCGGCCGGCCGCATCGAACTCGGCCACGCCGTAGCGCTCGGGGTCGTTTACCCAATAACCGAAGACGGTTGCGCCGTCCGCGCGGCGGTCGGCCCGTTCCAGCAGCTCGGTCAGGCCGTGGCCGTAGAAGATGTTGTCGCCCAGCACCAGACAGCTTGGACTGCCGTCGAGGAACGGCTCAGCGATGATCAGCGCCTGAGCCAGGCCGTCCGGACTGGGCTGGACGGCATATTCGATCTGCATGCCCCATCGGCTGCCATCGCCAAGCAGCCCCTTGAACAATGCCTGCTCGTGCGGCGTGTTGATGATCAGCACGTCGCGGATCCCGGCCAACATCAGCACCGACAGCGGGTAATAGATCATCGGTTTGTCGTACACCGGCAGCAGCTGCTTGCTGATCGCCTGAGTGATTGGATACAGCCGGGTACCGGAGCCTCCGGCGAGGATGATGCCTTTGCGTTTCACGCCGGAATTCCGATTTGAATCAAATTGCTCCGGGGGCATGCTCAGCCATCCCGCCCGATCCGCTCCAACCGATAGCTGCCGTCCAGCACGCCCTCTACCCAGTCCTCGTTATCGAGATACCAATCGACCGTGCGGGCAATGCCCTGCTCGAAATCGACGCTGGGCGACCAGCCGAGCTCGCGCTGGATCTTGCCGGCATCGATGGCGTAGCGCCGGTCGTGGCCAGGGCGGTCGGCGACGAAGCTGATCTGCGATTCGCGCGGCTGGCCGTCGGCGCGTGGACGGCGGTCATCGAGCAGGGCGCAGATGGTTTTCACCACCACGATGTTCTCGCGCTCGGCGTCGCCTCCGATGTTGTAGGTTTCGCCGACCCGGCCCGCAGCCAGAACGCATCGGATCGCCTCGCAGTGATCGCCGACGTACAGCCAATCGCGCACGTTGCGACCGTCGCCATAGACCGGCAGGGGCTCGCCGCGCAGCGCCTTGAGGACGATCAGCGGGATGAGCTTTTCCGGAAACTGGTAGGGGCCGTAGTTGTTGGAGCAGTTGGTGGTCAGCGTCGGCAGACCATAGGTGTGCTGGAAGGCCCGCACCAGATGGTCCGAAGCGGCCTTCGATGCCGAGTACGGCGAGTTCGGCGCATACGGGGTGGTCTCGGCGAACCGGCCGGTCTGGCCGAGCGATCCATACACCTCGTCGGTGCTGACGTGCAGGAAACGAAACTGCGCGCGGCGTTCGCCATCCAGGCCGCGCCAGTAATCGCGCGCGCTCTCCAGCAGGGCCAGGGTGCCGACCACATTGGTTTGCACGAATGCGGCCGGACCGTCGATCGAGCGATCGACATGGCTTTCGGCGGCAAAATTGACGATGGCGTCGGGCTGGTGCTCGGCGAGCAGCCGGTCGACCAGTGCGCGATCGCCGATATCGCCCTGCACGAACACGTGTCGCGCGTCGTCGGCCAGGGAGGACAGGGTGCGCGGGTTTCCGGCATAGGTGAGCACGTCGAGATTGACTATCCGAATGCCGGCAGCCACCGCATCGAGCACAAAATTGCCGCCGATGAAACCCGCCCCGCCGGTCACCAGCCAGGTCGTCACGGTTTCGCCCCGGCAGTCGCCTCATCGAGCTCCGGCCCGCGATACCAGCCCGACACCGCCTGACGCACGCCACGGGCGAACGGCGGCACATAGGTGACCGCGTGGGGCTGCGGCACACGAAACAGATTGAGCGCGTTGAAATTCGGCATGAACGCGTCGGAGCCGTTTCCGCGCTCGTCGAAAAACTGCAAGTAACCGCCCCAGTCCGGCCGCCAGTTGCGGGTGATGTTGAACACGTAAGCGCAGCGTCGATTGGCCTTTGGCATCAGGTCGTTGTGATAGCTGAGGAAGTTTCCCGGACCGAACTGGGTGGCCTGGGCATCGACCATGACCGGCGTCGGGTCGCCGATCACCGTTCTGACCAGATCCATCATCTGCGGACTCTGGAGGAATTCGAAAAACTCATGGATCGGCGCGCAGGCATCGGTGGTCGGCCGCGCCGATGCATCCATGTGATACAGCCCGTAGGCGTAGCCGAAGCCACCGGTGGCGTGATTGAACACCCGACGCTGCAGCGACTGCATGTCCTGCGGCGAGAGCTTGCTCAGATTGGCGTGCTCGATCACCGCCGCACCCTGGTCGTCGTAATAGGTAAACGACCAGGGCACCTTCCTGAGCAGGCACTCAGAAAGCCGGTCAGCCGATTCGGCGTCCAGCACGTCGCGGACCTGGACGCGACCATGGCGCGCAAAGTGCTCGGCAGCGCCTGCCGGATCGAGCGCCGGATTGAGGGCAAATGGCACGGATAGACCCTTGAATCAGAACGGAATATCGTCGTCCGGGAAGTCGGACATGTCGGCCGGCGGAGGCGGCGCCTTGCGGCGCGCTTCGTCCTGATCGCCGCCACCACCGCCGCTGCGGCCACGCCGGGGCGCATCGCCGCCGCGCTCGTGCCCGCCGCCACCACCCTCGCCGCCCATGCCGCCGAGCATCTGCATTTCATTGGCGATGATGTCGGTGGTGTAGCGCTCGATGCCGTCCTTGCCGGTGTACTTGTCGGTGCGCAGGCTGCCCTCGATGTAGACCTGCCGGCCTTTCTTGAGGTACTCGCCGGCGATTTCGGCCAGCCGGCCGAAGCATTTCACCCGATGCCACTCGGTGCGCTCCTGCTTCTGGCCCTGCTTGTCGGTCCACTGCTCGCTGGTGGCGACGCTGAGCGTGGTGATGGCGCTGCCGGCCTGGCTGTAGCGCACTTCGGGGTCGGCGCCGAGATTGCCGACCAGAATCACTTTGTTGATGCCGCGGGCCATAAAAATCCTCGGATACGTGACGAAAGGTGGTGGGATAGGCCAAAGTCTGAAGTATAGCCGCCGGGAGGCCATCGGGTCTTTCGCCGGCGCAGGCGTAGGAAAAACTCCCGCTGCGGCGTTTACCGGGACAGGCCCGGTCGTATAATGGCCGGATGATGGCTCCCGCTACCCCTCAGCCCGCCCTGGGCGAAACGCATCCGGCTTTTGCACTGGCCGCGATTCAGAAGCTGGCTTCGGACGACATGCGCGGGGTCAACGCGCTGATCCGCACCCGGCTGACCTCCGAGGTCGCTCTCATCAACCAGATCGCCGAGCACATCATTGCCGGCGGCGGCAAGCGGCTGCGGCCCACGCTGGTGGTGCTGAGCGCGCGCGCGATGGGCTATCAGGGCACGGCGCACCATCAACTCGCGGCGATCGTTGAGTTCATCCACACCGCCACCCTGCTGCACGACGATGTGGTCGACGAATCCGAACTGCGGCGCGGTCGAAAGACCGCCAACGCGCTCTGGGGCAACGCGCCCAGCGTGCTGGTCGGCGATTTTCTCTACTCGCGCAGTTTTCAGCTGATGGTCGAGCTGGGCGAGATGACCGTGATGCAGGTCCTCGCCGACACCACCAATGCCATCGCCGAGGGCGAAGTGCTGCAACTGCTGCACATTCACAATCCCGACGTCGATGAAGCCGCCTACCTGCGGGTGATCGAGCGCAAGACCGCCGTGCTGTTTTCCGCTGCCGCGCGGCTGGGCGGGCTGCTGGCCGGCGCCGATGCCGACGCGCAACAGGCGCTGGCCGATTACGGCCGGCTGCTGGGACTGGCCTTCCAGGTTGCCGATGATGTCCTCGACTACACCGCCAACCCGGAAATGCTGGGCAAGAATCTCGGCGACGATCTGGCCGAGGGCAAGGCCACCCTGCCGCTGATCCACGCGCTGACCCACAGCTCGGGACCGACCCGGCAGCGGCTCAAGGAAATCATCCAGAACGGCGATACCCGGGCGATGTCGGAGGTGCTCGACGCCATCCATGCCTGCGACGGCATGGCCTACAGCCAGTCGCGCGCAACCGAATACGCCACTGCGGCAAACCGGGCGCTGGACAACTTGCCGCCCAGCGACTACCTGGACGCCCTGCGTGGCCTGACCCGCTACGCGGTTGCCCGCCGGTCCTGAGCCGCGTTACCGGTTCGGCGCGGCATCCGGGCGCCCGGCTGATCGGCCGAACAGCGTAGCGACCCGCACCCACGCAGTGGCTGCCACGCGCCGACAATCCCTTTCAGCAAGGCATCGGCCGACAGCCCAGCCGAAACGCAGCGATCAGGCGATGCCCAGACCGGGGATCGCGCTGATCTCGTCCGGATCGAAACCGCACAGCTGCGCGAAGTGCCGGCCCCGCTCGACGTAATCGCGATAGCGCGGAAAGCTGGGCGCGCCGGGCGACAGCAGCAGCACGCCGCCGCCGGCCAGTGCGGCACGACCGATCTCGACAGCCTGTTCGATGCCCTCGGCCTGAACCAGATGCAATCGGCCCTGACCGGCCAGCGGCATCAGCAGGTCGTGAATGCGCGGGCCATTCTGGCCCTGGGTAATCGACAAGGCGGGCGCCCGTTGCCCTACCCGTTCGACGAACCGCTGCCAGTCCACGCCGCGCTCGTAGCCGCCGAGGATGATCGCCACGCGCTGATCGGCCAGCGAATCGAGCGCAGCGATGCTGGATTCCGGCGTGGTGGCGATGGAATCGTTGATGAATGTCACGCCGTCGCGCTCGCCGAGCCGCTGCAGCCGGTTCGGAAGCGGCGCGAAGCGCATCACTTCCGGGGCGAGCGTCAGCGCATCGATTCCCAGCGCCTCGACGGCTGACAGCGCGGCGCACACGTTGATCCGGTTGTGCCGGCCGGACAACGGCAAAGGCGTCAGATCCAGCACCTCATGATCGCCGCGATACAACAGCTCACCGCGCAGATGCCAGCCGTCGGCCCGGTTGAACCAGGCGATATCGCGACCCTCGGTATTCAACGCGGCCAGCCTGGCGTCGGCGGCATTGAGCACCGCCACGCCCGGCTGGCAGTGGGTGATCAGCGCCAGCTTGTCGGCGAAGTAGCGCACATCGCTGCCATGCCAGTCGAGATGCTCGGCAAACAGATTGAGCACCACCGCCACATCCGGACGCCAGGCCTGGCCAGTCTGAAAACTGGACAGTTCGAACACCCATGCGTCGGCTGCCGGCTCGGCATCCAGCAGTTCCAGCAGGGGAAGGCCGATGTTGCCAGCCAGTGCCGTGCGCAGCCCGGCGGCGCGCAGCAGGTGCGCGGCGAGCGCGGAGGCGGTGCTCTTGCCCTTGCTGCCGGTGATGCACAGAGTCCTGGCTTCGGGATTTTCCGCGAACCACAGCGCCGTCCCGCTGGTGAAGCGCGCGCCCAGCGCCAGCGCCTCGGCGGCCGGCGACCGGTATGGGCTGATCCCCGGCGATTTGATGACGATGTCGAAGCCGGCCAGTCGCTCTGGCGTGATGTCCGACTCGACCGAAACGCCCGGATCGGCCAGCGCCGAGACCGAGGCCGCTTCATCGCCGCCGCACAGCACGGTCATCGGCTGACCGGGCAGACGCCGGCGCAGCGCCGCGTACGCCGCCCGGCCCTCGCGGCCCCAACCCCACAGCGCGATGTTCGCGCCCTCAAGCTCGGAAATGCGCATCCAGTCGGTTCCAGAGCGCGGCGGGAATCCGATGCCCACCGCTGGCGCCGAGCAGATCGGCGATGGCAGGCGGCGTGGCGATCGCGGGCAGGACATCGCGGGCAAACCGCGCCACCAGCGCGTCCTCGCGCCAGGCCGGCGCTGTCGAAAGCGCGGCTAATGCGGCCCGCGATTCCTGGCCCTCGCCGACGCACTCGAACGGCTTGTGATCGCCGAACTCGATCAGGGCATCGTAGCCGGCCTGCTGCTCGCTCTCATCGAGCAGATTGCGCCCGAAGATCGCGGTCAGCCGCGGCTTGGGCATGAACGGCGCGAGCGCGAGAAAGACGAACCGGCACTTCGGGCACTGACCGCACCAGCGCGCCGCCGGGCGCTCGCCGAGCAAATGAAAGTTGCGGTTGCAGCTGGAGAAGTGGGCGTCGTAGCGCTCGCTGCGCGCAAATGCCCGGGCCACCGCCAGCTCGGAGAACGGCCGCAGCAACGAGTAATAGTGCAGCCCGGGCGCCACCGCCATGGCGATGTGGTCGCCGAACATCCGCTCGAACTGCCAGCCTTTCGACCACTGGTGATTCACTTCCCCGGCACCCGGAATCTGACTGCCGTAGCTGGCCGAGCGCTCGTTGGAAAACACCACCTGATCGAATCCGTGCAGCAGCGCCGCCAGCACCAGGATGGCCGAGTTGACCGCAGTAACCGGAATATGACCGTTGTAGGCGCCGTGACGATTGAACTCGAACAGGCGCGGATCCAGCTGGCGACCGATGTTCAGCGTCGGCTGCCCGGTCCGCGCGGCACAGGCGGCAATCAGCGCCGAGCTGCCGATCCAGCACACGGTCTGATCGACGCCGGCAGCGCGCAGCGCCTCGATGCTGACCAGCGAGTCCTTGCCGCCGCCGATCGCGACCAGCGCGCGGGGTGGCGCAGATGCCGCAGCGGACGGCGTGATGGCTGGCAATGGCTCGCCCGCCCCAGCCTGCGCAGGAAACCGCAGCCGGCCGCGCAGCGTCAGGCCGTTGCGATAGGCAAACTCGCCCAGGCCGTTCTCGTAGATGTCGGTCAACAGCGCTGCGGTGGGCGCATCGATGGCATGGCCTTCGATACGGATTTCTTCGGGCGCAGCCGCCTTGTAGTAGCTGACGCCGGCGATCAGATGCAGCAGGCGAAGCGCACGCCCGACTGCCTGGGCGCGCTCGGGCGACAAATCGAACGGCGCGCCGGGCACCGTGAGCGTTTCGATCAGTTCCGGGCCGTCATCGAAGGCGTAGACCAGCTCGGCAACGCCGGTGGCGGCATCGAACCGGGCATCGACGAAACGGAAACAGGCAATCGCCTCGCGATCGAAACGCCATTCAGACATCGCGCACTTCCTCATCGGGCAGGGGCCGCAGATTGTAGGTGTTCGCCATCACCGCGCCATAGGCCCCGGCATGGGCAATCAGCACGACATCGCCCTCGGCGGTAGCAGTCGGCAGCCGGCGGCGCCGCCCGAGCACGTCGCCAGTCTCGCAGATCGGGCCAACCACTTCGGCCGGCGGCCCGGGCGGATCGTCGATCCGGGTCAGATTGACGATCTCGTGCCAGGCGTTGTACAGCGCCGGGCGCATGAGCGCGTTCATGCCGGCATCCACGCCAACCCGACGCACGCCGGCCTTGTCGACCACCTGGGTGACCCGCACCAGCAGCACGCCGGCCTCGGCGACCAGATACCGGCCGGGTTCCACCCACAGCCGGTACTGCGGGTAGGCCGCCTTCACCTCGGCCAGTGCGCGGCCGTACGCCGGCATATCGAAGGCTTCGGCTTCCGGGTCGTAGGACACGCCCAGCCCGCCACCGATGTCGATCGCCGACACCGTGCCGATACCCTCGGCGACCGCTGCGAGCCGGCCATACACCTCGCGCCAGTGTCCGGCATCGTGGATGCCGCTGCCGATGTGGGCATGCAGCCCGACCACGCGCGCGCCAACCCGCCGCGCGACATCGAGAAAACCGGGCAGCGCATCGAGCGCCAGGCCGAACTTGGCCTGCTTGCCGCCGGTGCGCACCTTTTCGTGATGACCGCCGCCGAAGCCGGGATCGAGGCGCAGCAACAGGTCGCGGCCGGCGAACAGCTCCGGCCAGCTGTCCAGCACGGCGGAATTGTCCACCGTGACGTTGACACCGCGACGCAGCGCATCGGCATAGTCGGCACGCGGCGCAAAACTGGGCGTGAACAGAACCCGCTCCGGAGCCAGCGTGGGCGACGTGGCGAACAGGTGCTGCAACTCGCCGCCGCTGACGCACTCGAAGCCGAAATCCAGGCTCTCGAGCGTGCGCAGGATGGCTGGATTCGGGTTGGCCTTGAGCGCGAAGAATCGGCGGTCGATCGCCGCGACGCCGTTCAGCTCGGCGGCCCTGGCGCGTACCGTGTCCAGATCGTAGACGTATCGCGGCGTGCCGGCCGCAGCGCAGTCCAGCAGTGCCTGCCGGTCCCGCCGCCACCAGGCCGGAGGGCGCTGCGCCGGCGGCTGCTCGATATGCCGCCAGCTCGGGCCGAACACCGAACTCTCGTTGACCGGCATGGCGCCGGAGCCGATCAGCAGCTCGTGCAGGCGCGGCATCAGGCCGTCTTCCAGGCTCTCATCGACGACGAAGGTGAGGTTGAGGTCGTTGGAACTTTGCGAGATCAGGTGGACCCGCTCGCGGCCGAATTCAGCCAGCACGTCCGACAGCCGATGCAGCAACGAGCGCATGCCCCGGCCGACCAGGGTGACCGCCGCGCACGGCACGATCACCCGGACCCGGCAAATCTCCGCCAGATCCGCGCTCAGCGCCTCCAGCACGTTGGTGGTGACCAGATTGTCGCTGGGATCGAGCGAGACGGTGACGTTGGCCTCGGAAGAGCCGATCAGGTCGATCGACAAGCCATGATTGCGAAACCGCGCGAAGACATCGGCCAGAAAACCCACCTGATGCCACATGCCGATGGTTTCCATCGACACCAGCACGATGCCCCGCCTTGAGCTGATCGCCTTCACGCCGGGCACCAGTGCGGCATCCCCGCCGATCACCGTGCCAGCCATCTCCGGGCGCTCGGTGTCGCGAATCCAGATCGCAACGCCGGCCTCGCGGCACGGATGAATACAGCGCGGATGCAGCACCTTGGCGCCGGTCGAGGCGATTTCCTGCGCCTCTTCGTAATCCAGGCGGGCCAGCAGACGGGCGTCCGGCACCCGGCGCGGATTGGCGCTGAACATGCCCGGCACATCGGTCCAGATCTCCACCCGATCAGCCTTCAGCAGCGCGCCGAAGCAGGTCGCCGAGGTGTCCGAACCGCCGCGTCCAAGGACCGCAGTCCCACCGCCGACACCGCGCACGATGAAGCCCTGACTCAGCAGCAGGCGGCCGTGACCGGCCAGCCGGGCGCCAAACTCCGGGTCGGGCTTCAGGTCGCAATTGGCCAGCAGCCGCTCGGCTGTTTCGCCGCGCAGCGGCTGCGGCTCGGCCCGCAGCCATTCGCGCGCGTCGGTCCAGGCAAGCTCGACGCCCTGGCTTTGCAAGTAGGCCACGCCCAGCGTCGACGACATCAGCTCGCCCTGGGCCAGCACTTCGGCCTGCCAGTCGGGCGCTGCGCGAACCCGACGCGGATCTTCGGCCAGCCTGCGCAGGTGCCGGAACCGCTCGCCCAGCACGGTCTCGGCGTCCAGTTCCAGCTCGGCCAGAAAGCCCTCGTGGCGGGCGATGATGCCGTCGATGCTCGCCTGCACGGCGACCGGGTCGGCATGGGCGTCGATCAGCGCCAGCAGCGCATTGGTGATGCCCGAGAGGGCCGAAACCACGACCAGCACCGAGGCTTGCTCGTGTTCTGCGCGCTGGCGCATCAGACGGCCGATGGTGTCCCAGCGTGTGCGCCGGCTGACGCTGGTTCCGCCGAATTTCAACACGATCCAGCGCCGGCTCGGATGGGACGGGGCGGAAGGTCGAACGGGGCTGGGATCGCTCATGGCGGAAAAGGACGGCAACAAAGAGGGAGGGTGGTCGATTATCCGCGATCCGTCTGGCGTGCGCTGTACTCGCCATCCGCGAACCGTTTGCGCGCGTCCACACTCGGCAGCAGGCCTGCCCCCTGTTCTGTGGGCGGCGTCCAACCGGGCCACGCCAACACCGGCCGCGCATTGCCAGGCAATGCCCGTGCCGCTACGCTCGCCGACACGCCGAGGCGCGCTCGCGCCCCGGCCAGCCCGCCCTCGTGCCGCTATCGGATCGCGCCCATGCAGACTTCGCCATTCAAACAGGTCGATGTGTTCACCGCCCGTCCGTTCGCCGGCAACCCGCTGGCGGTGATCGCCGACGGCGACCGGCTGGACGACACCAGCATGCAGCGCATAGCGGCCTGGACCAACCTTTCGGAGACGGTGTTCCTTCTCAGTCCCAGCCAGCCCTCGGCCAGCTACCGGGTGCGGATTTTCACGCCTCAGCGCGAGCTGCCGTTTGCCGGCCATCCCAGCGTCGGCGCGGCGCATGCCGTGCTGGAGCTGGGCCTGGCGCATGCCAAGGACGGCCGGATGATCCAGGAGTGCGGCGCCGGACTGTTGCCGGTGCGGATCGAGGACAGCGGATCCGGCCGACGCATTTCGGTACGGGCGCCGCAGGCCCGGTCCCGCACGCCCGACAGCAGCGCCATGCCGCTGCTGTCGGCGGCCCTGGCCGGGCTTCCGGCCGGTGTCGGCGAGCCGGTGTTGATCGACAATGGCCCAGTCTGGCTGACCGTGGAAGCGGCATCCGAAGCGGAACTGCGCGGATACCAACCCGATCTGAGCGCAATCGCCCGCCTGACCCAGGCCATCGATGCTGTCGGCGTGGCCGCTTTTGCCGCCAGCGCAACACCGGGATACGACTGGGTGGTGCGGGCCTGGTGCCCGGCCGACGGCATTCCGGAAGACCCGGTGACCGGCAGTGCGAACGCCGGCATCGGCGCCCACCTGCTCAACAAAGGACGGCTGCCGGTCGGCAGCCGCTACGTTGCCAGCCAGGGCCGCGAGGTCGGTCGGGACGGCTATGTGACGGTAACCCTGGCCGAGGATGGCGTCTGGATCGGTGGCCACGCGGTCACCGTGGTCGACGGTCTGATTCGGCTGGATTGACCGCCTGGACCGAGCCGATCCGGCATCCTGCGGATAACTATTCCGGGAGATCCGTCCGCCGCGCAATACCGCCCGGCGGGTCGCTTGTTACTGTTGATCGCGCCGGAAAACCGGCTGTCCGTCGACCCAGGTCGAGCGCACCCCAAGGGTGTGCAACTGCTCGGCGGGCATTGTCAGCGGATCCTCATCGACGATGACGAAGTCGGCGCGCAAGCCCGGTGCCAGCCGGCCAAGCTCGGCCTCGGCAAAGCCGGCATGCGCGGCCTCGACGGTGAAACCGCGCAGCGCTTCGAGCGCGCTCAGGCGCTGATCGGGGTACCAGCCGCCGGCTGGCTTGCCTGAGATGTCCTGGCGAGTCGCTGCTGCGTAAAGACCCAGGGCCGGAGCCACGCGCTCGACCGGAAAATCCGAGCCCAGCGGCACGCGCACGCCAGCGCCGGCAAAGCGACGCCAGGCATAGCCACCGAGGATCCGCTTCGGCCCGACCCGATCCTCGGCCCACGGCATGTCGGAAGTGGCGTGCGTGGGCTGCATTGATGCCAGCACGCCGAGCGCGGCAAAGCGCGGGATATCCTCCAGCGCGACGATCTGCGCGTGTTCGATGCGCCAGCGGTGATCGCCGGCAGCGGCGTCGGCCAGCATGTCGGCAAACAGGTCGAGGACGATCCGGTTGCCGCGATCGCCGATCGCATGGGTGGCGACCTGCAACCCGCAGTCGCGGGCTTTGCGCATCGCCGCTGCCAGGTCTGCCGGGTCGGTAACCAACAGGCCACGGTGGCCGTGCTCGTCGGAATAATCCTCCAGCAGCGCGGCGCCGCGCGAACCCAGCGCGCCATCGGCATAGAGTTTGACCCCGGCCATGCGCAGCCGCCCCGAGGCGTGCTGCAACGGCCCGAACGCGCACAGTGCGGTCAGCGCTTCGCGGTCGCCGTCGGCGTAGGCAGTGATGCGCAGCGACAGCCTGCCGTCATCGGCATAGCGGCGAAACAGCGCCAAATCGTCGAGTGAGGTACCCATGTCGTGGATGCCGGTCAGTCCCAGGCGCACCGATTCGGCCATCGCCCGGTCCAGGGCCTGCGCGCGCCAGGCATCATCGGGCGCCGGGATGGCCGCCTCGACATGGCGCATCGCGGCATCGATGAACACGCCGGTAGCCCGGCTGCCGTCGCGAATGATGCGGCCGCCGTCGGTCTGCCAGTCGCCGGAAAAATCCCGCCCGCTGGCGACCAGCGCCGCGCTGTCGGCCCAGCCGGCATGGCCATCGACCCGCTCCAGCCAGACCGGGCGCTCAGGGAAGGCCGCATCGAGGTCGCCGGCGGTCGGAAACGCCTGGCCGGGCCAGCGATTCTGATCCCAGCCGCGTCCCAGCAGCCACGCGCCGTCCGGCAGCCCGGCGGCGAAGGCACGCAGACGATCCAGCACCTCGGCCTTGGAATCGGCGCCCATCAGGTCGACCTGCATCAGCGCCGCACCAAGCCCCATCACGTGGGCATGGGCATCGATGAGGCCAGGAATCACGGTCGCGCCGTCGGCATCGATCAGCCGGGCGTCGGGGTAGGCGCGGCGCACCTCGGCCTCGGAGCCGACCGCGAGAATCCGGCCCTCGCCGTCCCAGGCCATGGCCGAGGCGGGCGTATCGGCGCCATCGGCGAGCGTGTGGATGCGCGCGTTGTGCAGCAGCGATGCACCGTCCGCTGCGCGGGAGCCGGTTGAAGCGAAAAGGCAACCCACTACCAACAGGCTCAGAACAACCAGAATACGGCGCATGACGGACCTCGAACGCGGAATCCGCCTACCCTAGCAAAGTCACCGGCGAGAGGTAAGCCGGTTCGATGGTTCCGGGTCGGGTTCGCTCGGCCGACTTCGCGCGTGCCGTTGCCCTGACCGCCGGTCGAGAGTGGGCCGGCGATTGCTGTCCGGTCGGCTCACCGCCTCGGACGCACGTCCACCCGCACCTGGATGCGATCGCCCGGATCGTAGTCGGTCCGGGTGTGGTATATCTCCCCGCCGTATTCGTAAGCCACCTCGTATCCGTCCAGCATCCGGGTTTCGCGATACGACCGGGTCGGCACGTCGCGACACACTTCGCGCTCGACCATGCGTCCGCGCGGCGGCACATAGTTGCGCGAATACATCGCATCGCGGGCCAGGGCATCGCCCAGCACCACGCCGGCGAAGGTCGATGCCGCCCGGCCTGAGCCGTCGCCGAACTGGTTGCCGATCAGACCGCCCACGATGGCGCCGAAAACCGGCGCACTGTAGGCGTAGCGCGGGCGCCGATGGTAGCCCGGCTCATAGACCTCGTGGCGGGCCTCGATGAAGCACTCCTGGCGATAGATCGGCTCCGAGCTGCGCACATAGACCGGCGTCACCTCAACGACCCGCGCCCAGCGATAGCCCGGCCCGGACTCGTAGCGCGGCGGGCCGGCATGGGCGGCACCCAGCCCCAGCGCGAGCACGGCGGCCAAAACGAACACGTGACGGCGATACCGGTGAACTGTCATGTCCCGCTCCGAAGACGATTCCTGGGGTCAATCTAGGCCGCTGGGAATGAAATCGCGCTGAATCCGACGCCACCGGCATTCGGGAATTCAGCTTCCGGCCGCAACCAGCCTAGTGTAGCGTTCCACTCTGCTCGGAATTTAAGCGATGGGTTTGATTTTGCTTTGCTTCGGTTGCTCTTGTTCTTGGCTCTCAAATCCCCGTTCGTCTCGCACCGAGCAGCGGAGTCGGGCTCGGGGGAAAGGCGCCCGTGTTTGAGGCCATGGATGGCCGTGGTCGGCCGCTACGCGGCAACGCGGGCTGTGCCCGCTGCGCCTTCGCTTCGCTCGGTCGGCCGCTACGCGGCAACGCGGGCTGTGCCCGCTGCGCCTTCGCTTCGCTC
>JAXMJH010000081.1:0-7191 GCA_034376725.1 Lysobacteraceae bacterium
GAGCGAAGCGAAGGCGCAGCGGGCACAGCCCGCGTTGCCGCGCAGCGGCCGACCGCGGCCATCCATGGCCTCAAACATGCGCGCCTTTCCCCCGAGCCCGACTCCGCTGCTCGGTGCGAGACGAAAGGGGTTTCAGAGCCAATGGCAAGAACAAGGGCAACCGAAGCAAGGCAAGATCAAGCCCATCGCTTAGGTTCCAAACAGAATGGAACGCTACACTCGGCCGGTTAAAAGCTCAGCGTTCGCTCAATCCTGCTCGGCCGCTGCTTCGCGGCCCTGCTGGCGGATGAGGGCTTCCTGACGGGCGTCTTCGATCGACATCCGGATCGCGTCAAGATCGGCAGCGTGGTCGTCGAACACGAAATCGCCGGTCAGTGCGGTGTCGGGGCGCAGATCGCCCTTTTCGTACAGCGACCACATCTCTTCGCCGTAATGCGTTCCGGCCAGCCCCGGCTCGAAGCGGCCGAGGCTGTCGCGCAGGTTGTGGACATCGCGCAGCAGCATCTCGCGCGCGGCGTTGTTGCCGGACGCGCTGACCACCTGCGGGAAGTCGATGATCACCGGCCCGTCAGGCGCGATCAGCACGTTGTATTCCGACAGATCGCCGTGGATCAGGTCCAGGCAGAGCATGCGCACCACATCGGCAATCAGCGCGGCGTGGTACTCGCGGGCCTGATCGGGCGTCAGGTCCACTTCCACCAGTCGTGGCGCGCACTCGCCCGCCGCATCGGCGATCAGATCCATCAACAGCACGCCCTGAAAATAACCATGCGGGCGCGGAACCGAAACGCCGGCGTCGAACAGCCGATACAGCGCGTCGACCTCGGTGTTCTTCCAGTCGTCTTCCTGCTGTCGGCGACCGTACTTGCTGGCCTTGGCGATCGCCCGGGCGTCCCGGCTGCCGCGCACCTTGCGTCCTTCCTGGTACTGCACGCGGGCCTGAAAGCTGCGCTGCGCCATGTCCTTGTAGACCTTGGCGCACAGCAGCGCATCGCCGGAGCGCACCAGATACACCGATGCTTCCTTGCCGCTCTTGAGCGGACGCAGCACGGCGTCAATCACGCCATCGTCGATCAGCGGCTGCAATCCCTTGGGAATCTTCATCAGTAGCCATGGGGCATCGGCGGAGGATCGGGCATTATCGTCGAAACGCCCTGAATGAAGCGGCGCGTCTTCGACACATCAGTGAAGACGGCTACCGACGTGCGGCCAGGGTCAGCGCGCGTCGCTTGCCTGCGTCGCGCAGCGCGCGCTGCCGAACCGCCCGACACCATTCATTCAGCGGATCACGTGCCACTCGGTCTGACGGCCGGCCAGATAGCGCACCGAGCGGCCATCGAACAGCGCGCTCTGCTCCAGCTTGACCTGCACCCACTGGCCATCCCACTCGGCAACCCTGGATTTGGCGTTGCCCTCGATGGCGTAGGCGGTCATCGGGTGCATGGGCCAATCGCCCTGACCGGGCGTGGCGCCCTGGTTGTCCCACATGCCGATGGTCGGGCCGGGCGCATGACCGACGAAGCCGAGTGGATGGGTATAGGTGCTGGTCACCAGACTGGCAGCCTCGGCGGCGCGTCGGGTGTCGGCGAGGATCTGGTTGCCGGTCTTGCCGACCGCGAAGCGATCGGTCAGCAGGTCCTGCCAGCGATTGCCGGCAGCCAGGGCGGCGCGCAATCCCGGCGGCGGCTCGGTCTCGCCCAGACGCGCCACGTAGCCCATCTCCTGGGTGTCGGTGCACAGCTTCAGATAACAGATGCCGACATCGGTGTGCAGCACATCGCCGGGTTCGATGATGCCCTCGATGCCGCAGAACGGCTGATCGCGCTCGCAGGCCACGCCGGGGCGCTGAAGATTGACATAGGGCATGAACCAGATCGGCAGGCCAAGACCCTCGAAGCGCTCGCGGATATACCAGGCGACATCGTCGGTGTGGGTCACGCCGGGCGTGATCACCCGGCTGGAGAACGCCTCGGCAATCACCCCGCGGGCCAGCCCGACGATGTGCGGATAGACCTGCACTTCGGCCGCGCTGCGGGTCTCCATCCAGCGCACCACCAGATTCTCGGCCGACACCAGGCGGGACTCGAAGCCCTCCGGCAATACCTCGAGCAGGCGCTGATGCAGACCCTGGGTCAGGCCGTCGGCGACCGCCCACTCGCGCGATACATTGATGCCGATTCGCGCCGGGTCGCGCTCGGCAATCAGCGCCCCCAGCGCCTGCCACTGCGCATCCAGCTCGCCGCCGGACCAAGCGGACTGGTAGGGTTCGCCCAGCGGGTAGCGGTTGACCGCCAGCCGGTCGACGCTGCCGTCGGCCTTGCGGTGGAATACCAGCATGGTGGTGCGCCGCGCGGCGTGAGTCGGCTGCGGGACGAGGGTGAAGTACACCGGGTCTTCGGCGTACTCGCGGGCCAGAACCAGCCACATGTCCAGCCCGACCTCGGCCATCAGACCGGGCAGCAGGTTCTCCAGCCGGTCGATCAGCATCCGGTTTTCCGGCTCCACCCGCGCCCGCGGCGACAGCACCGCCTGGCCACCGGCCACGCTGCGGCCCTGAGCAACGGGCTCATCGCGCTCGGGCTGCGCTGCCGCTGGAGCGACCGGCAGCAGGCCGGCCAAAACCAGCACCGCAAAGCTGCGCCGCATCCAGTCGCCAGCCATCACGCATCCTCCCCGCTCAAATACCTGGCCAGCGCAGCCAGTTGCGCCGCCTGAACCCGATCGACGATAGCGACAAAACCGCCCGGATCCTCCGGCAGGTAACCGCCGGCCCGATAGAACATGACGATGCGGGTGCCGCCGCCTTCGTCGGCCGACAGCCGGAACTCCAGCACGCCGCTCAGGCCCATGCCCTGCAGCGGCCCCAGCCCGCCGACCATGCGCAGCAACCGGCCCGGATCGGCAAACACCACGCGCATGTGCTCGGCCTGCCGGTCGCCATCGATTTCGCAGAAACAGCCACCGGCGACCGGGGCAATGCTCAGATTGCCCGCCGCGCCCCACCACGTGTGATCGGCCGGCCACCACTGGCCGACCTGCTCGACCAGTGCGCGCCACGCCGCATCGGCTGGCGCAGATACAACCTCGGCATTCTCCAGGGTGAATCCCTGCGCCGAGCGGTCTTTGACTTCGGCCGCCACCGGACTGGCCAGCAGACTGGCCAACAGCACCATGATCGCTTTCATCGACTCACTTCCTCGGGTTGCTGCGCTGATTTGTGATGAACTATAGCGACATCGGCCAGTCGGATATCGCCATGACGATCGGAAATCGCGCTTCGCACACCGCCGCCGCTCTGCTGGCGTGGCTGCTGATGTGCCTGTCGGCCGGCATCGCAGTGGGCCACGAGGGACCGCACGCCGCACCGCCCGATGCCGGTCCGGTCCTGGGCAGTCTGACGTTCCCGACCTCCTCCGGCCACCCGCAGGCACAGGCCCTGTTTGTCGAGGGCATGCTGTTTCTGCATCTGTTCGAGTATCAGGCCGCGCTGGAGCGCTTCCAGCAGGCCCAGGCGCTGGAGTCCGGCTTCGTCATGGCGCACTGGGGCGAGGCGATGACTCACAACCACCCGATCTGGGACGAACAGAACCGAGACTTGGCGCGGGCCGCGCTCGACCGTCTCGCGCCGACCGCCGAGGCGCGCGCCGCACGGGCCGGCACAGATATCGAGCGCGCCTGGCTGGACGCGCTGGAGATTCTCTATGGCGAGGGGCCCAAGGCCGAACGCGACCGATCCTACCTCCGGCACCTCACCGGCATGGCCGAACGCTGGCCCGACGACCACGAGGTGCGGCTGTTCCACGCCCTCGCGCTGTTCGGCGTGCATGCCGGTGTGCGCCATGTTCCCGATTACCTGCGCGCCACCGCTATCGCGCAGGATGTGTTCTCGGCCAACCCCAACCATCCCGGCGCCGCGCATTACCTCATTCACGGTGTCGATGATCCGGTGCACGCCGTGCTTGGCCTGAGCGCGGCGCGGGCGCTGGGCCGGATGGCGCCGGATGCGGCGCATGCCCAGCACATGACCGCGCATATCTATCTGGAACTGGGAATGTGGCCAGACGTGGTGCGCGCCAACCGGGCGGCGGCGGCAGTCAGCAACCGGCACCGCGCGGCGCGCGGCCAGCCCGAACGGCACACCGGGCATTCCAATTTCTGGCTGCTGTACGGCCTGCTGCAACTCGGCGAGAAAGAACAGGCGCGCGCCCTGCTGGAAGCCGGGTGGGCCGACCGCCAGGCTTCAGACGAGCCGCCGCCGGAACCGCTGGAGCTGGACCCGGACACCTCGCTCACCGGATCGCTGGTGCAGATGTGGGTGCGCCAGATCATCGAAACCCGCGACTGGAACGGCGGGCTGTTGAAGTGGTCGTTCGAATTCGGCGACAGCATGGACCCACCGATCACCCACGCCTATCTGCGATCGCTGGCCGGATTCCTGGATGGCGACGCGGAGGCCGGGACGCGTTGGCGTGGCGTGTTCGAAGGGTTGCGCGTGCGGGTCGGCGAAATGATCGCCGGGCAAGCGGAGATCCCGCCCAGCCACCCGGTCTATATCCAGCGTCTGGCGGTGATGGCGTTGCAGCTCGACGCCCTGCAAACCCTCGCCGACGGCGATAGCGATGCAGCGCTGACGTTGGCTGCCCAGGCCAGCCGGCGCGAGGGCGAGATGCCGCTGGCCTTCGGGCCGCCTTACGTCGACTATCCAGCCGCCGAATTGCACGGCGACATGCTGACGGCTGCTGGCCGGGACACGGAGGCGATCGCCGCTTACCGGGCCCAGCTCGCGCGAAGCCAGTGCAAGACGCTGTCGGTAAGTGGTCTGGCCGCTGCGGCCGAGCGCGCAGGCGTGCGCGAAACGGCCGCCGAAGGCTGCCAGACAGGAACCGCGCCGCCGGCAGCCGACTGACCCGTCCGCTCAGCCGAACGGCGCCACGCCGATCAGCCGGACATGCAGATACAAGGCGAACACCACCCAGGCGACCAGACCGAGCACGACGGCAAGCAAGGTCATCGACGCGCGCGGCACGCGCGCCGGCATAGCGGGGCGACGGCGAGCACTCCGGAAATCCAGTGCCGCCCAGACCAGAAAGGCGCCGAACAGCAGCACCGCATGCAGCCAGCCATTGGCCAGCAGGTGCGCAAATGCCCAAAGCTTGACCGCGAGCAGCATCGGGTGGCGCAGCCGCGCCTTGAGGTGATTGGCAGGCACGTAAGCGGCCGCCAACAGCACAAACGCCGGCAGCGTCAGCAACGCCGTCGCGTGCCGCAAGCCCATTGGCGGCAGCCACAGCAGGATCGGGTGCGCCTTGACCTGACCGTAGCCCCAGACCAGCAACACGAACGCCAGAATCGACAGCACGCTGAAGATCAGCCTGTAGCCGCCCTCGCCCCAGGACGCGATCCGCGCTGCACGCCAGCCTGGCGCCAGCATGCGGATCGAATGCAGACCAAGAAACGCCAGCAAACCCAGGATCAACATCATCATCGTAAATTACTCCCCTCCGGCCCGGCGCCAAGGAGCCTGTCGGGCCTTGGTGATCGAGGCGATTGTCGGCTGCGCGAGGACGGACTCTCGGCGATTTGCAGGCCCAAAGCAGGGCTATGGGTCAGGAACTGACGGAAATAGGGACCGCGCGAGCGGATTTGCAGCCCGCCCGACCGAAGTCCGACACGCGCCCAGCTTATCGCGTCTGCTGTGACGGAATGCGCATCCGCACCCGGCCCGCAGTGCCATCGCGTCCGCAGTTGCGCCCGGTCAGGTCGCGATAGCCCGCCCGTGCCTATTCTGGCGAGGAGCCACTGCGCGGAGTCGTGACGATGGATGCCGAACTGCCAGACCGAAGCCGACCGACCAAGCCGGCCCCTGGCGATGCCGCCGATCGGTTTGCGCAGGAAATGGCCTCGCTCTGGCGCCTTCCTCAGGCCGGATCGGCGACCGGTAACCTGGTCGCCAGCCTGGTGCACTGCGCCCGATTGGCGGCCAACAGCCATAACAGCCAACCGTGGCGGTTTCGCGAGTCGGACCGGGGCATCGACCTGATCCCGGACTTCAGTCGGCGCCTGCCGGCGGTCGACCCCGACGACCACCATCTATACGCCAGCCTCGGCTGCGCGGCGGAGAATCTGTGTCTGGCCGCCTACGCGCTGGGACGGGTGCCCGAGTTGAGCTTCGACGCCGAGCGAATCACCATCGCGCTGGCGCCCATCGTCCCGCAGTCCACGGCGCGTTTTGCCGCCATCGCGCAGCGACGCACCTCGCGCAGCGCTTACGATGGTTCGCAGCTCAGCACCGCTGCGCTGACCCAGTTGGAACGGGCAGTCCACTCCTCGGGTGTCGATTGCCTGATGATTGCCGACCGGCAGCGCATCGATACCGTGCTGGAATTCGCGCTGACCGCCAACACCGCACAACTGCGCAATCGCGCCTTCGTTGCCGAGCTGCGCTCCTGGATCCGATTCAACACCGTCGACGCGCTGGACAGCAGCGACGGCCTGGCATCGGCCTGTTTCGGAAATCCGGACCTGCCCACCTGGCTTGGCCGGATGGCGTTTCCATTACTGCTCAGACCCGCCTCCGAGAATCGGCGGCTGGCTGCGCACATTCGCAGTGCCTCGGCAATGGTCGTGATCAGTGCCCATCGCGACAATCCGGCCGGCTGGTTCGAGGCTGGCCGCGCCGCTCAGCGGTTTCAGCTGGAAGCCACCGTGCTGGGACTGCAAACCGCGTGGATCAACCAGCCAGTGGAGTCGCCGGCCTCGCGCGCGTCGTTCGCCAGAGCGATGGGTCTGAGTGACCAGCGGCCCGATCTGGTGCTGCGCGTCGGCCGCGGGCCGCAGACGCCGCATTCGGCCCGTCGGCCGGTGTCTTCCATCCTTTCCTGCCGGGCGCAGCGAGCGCGCCGCTGAATGCCTGGAGTTGACGAATGCCCCGGCTTCGCTGCGCAGCGAAACCTTCGGGCCAGTGTCGTCATGGAGCCCCGAAGGGGTTTGCGTCGTTTACGCATCTCCACCGGCGCGCGGTCGGGGGCGCGACTTGGGCCTGCGGGGGTTGAGTCTTTTCCAATTCAGGTATGAGCCTGGAGCGGGCGTGTTTTGGCTCGCACCGAGTCGATGGTGGATAGGATCTGCGAGTGTAGTCGGTGTGGTCTGGCAGTTGGCGTTTTGGATCAGGCGGAACGTCGCTTTGCCGGT
>JAXMJH010000082.1:0-17840 GCA_034376725.1 Lysobacteraceae bacterium
ACCGGAGACCGCAAAACCGGCAGTTGCCAAGACCCCACAAAACCCCTGAAACTGCACCCCGTTCGAGACCCGTTTTCCGGAGCCTGCAAGTGGCTCCATTAAGCCGATCATGGGTGGCTCCAATGGGGCGGTCGGTGACAGCCGCCAGCCGCGCCGCGTCGCGCCGTGCGGCGTCGAAGCTCTCGTAGCGTTCCCGCGCCAGCTTCTCCGCGACATCAGCGCGCAGCTTGCCGGCGTGGGTCAGCACCTCGCGTTCGTTGAATTGCAGGAAGGCGTCGAGCGTGTCTTCCCAGTCGCGCATGATCAGGGTGCAGGCGGTCATGGCTTCTTCCTCGGTCCCTTGCCGCCTGATGATGCGGCGGGTTTCGCCAGCGCCTTGCCCGCCTGCACCACGCGGTCGAAGTCGGATTCGAACTGCCGGTCCTGGGTGATGCGGTAGGTTTCGAACTCGCTCTTCGCATGGAGCTTGGCCGCCTCGGCGCTGATGCGCCCGGCGTTTTGCAGAATGCCGCGGTCGGTCAGTTCCAGAAAGCGGTCGAGTTGCCTGGCCCAGTCTTCCATGGTCATGGGCATGCGGCGCTGGGCGCGGTCTTCGGCCAGGTCCAGGTAGGCGTTGACGATGCGGCCCAGGGCTTGCAGTTCGTCTTGCGTCAGGTAGTTCTTGGCAATGGCGACGTCGGTCTTGAGGACTTTGCCGTGGGGCGCGGTTTCCCAGGTGGTCAGTCCCATGTGGGGTTGATCGCTGCGGGCGCGCTCGACAATCAGTTCCGCCGCCGTTTTGCCGTGGATGGCGTAGTGCAGCTTGTTCTGCACCTTGGCGAAGAAGGCGCGGGTGGTCGGGGCGTCCTTGTTATAGTCCACGGCGGTGGCGTAGATATCGGTGATCTTCTGGTAGAAGCGCCGCTCGGAGAGCCGGATCTCGCGGATTTCTTCGAGCAGCCGCTCGTAGTAGTCCTCGCCCAGGAAGACGCCGTTTTCCAAACGCTTGCGGTCGAGCACGAAGCCCTTGATGGCGAACTCGCGCAGCACCTGGGTGGCCCACTGGCGGAACTGGGTGGCGCGCACGGAGTTGACGCGGTAGCCCACCGATATGATGGCGTCGAGGTTGTAGTGCTGGGTCCGGTAGTTCTTTCCATCAGCGGCAGTTGTCCGGAAATTCCGGACAACTGAATCCTCCAGCAATTCGCCGGTGGCAAAGATGTTCTTGAGATGTTCGCTGATGGTGCGCTTGTCAATGTCGAACAGCCCGGCGAGGAGTTTCTGCGTCAGCCAGATGGTCTGATCTTCATACCGGACGTTGATGCTCGGTTCCCCCGCCTGATGGGTGAAGATCAGGAATTCGGCGGTGCTGTTGCGGATGGTCAGACCGGAGGTGGGCTTCTTGCTCATGCACGGGCTCCTGCTGAGACCACGTCGAGGGCTTGCTCGAAATGCTCCGTCGCGACGCGCTGGACGCCATCGAGAAGGGGCCCTTCTGCGGGAAAGGTCGTGGACAGCTTGTCCCCATCTTTGAAATCGTGACGATTCGTCACGGCTTGCCGCTTCAGACCGATGCCAGTGCTCATACGCCCAGATCCTTCAGGTACTGCTTCATGCGCGTGCGCACCTCGGCCAGTTCGCCTTCCAGGCGCTCGATCTCTTGTTCCACAGCGGCGACGTCGATTTCCTCCTCTTCCTCGAAGGTGTCCACGTAGCGCGGGATATTGAGGTTGAAGTCGTTGTCGGCGATCTCCTGCAGGCTGGCGACATGGGCGTACTTGTCCACCGGCTGCCGGTCGCGGAAGGTGCCCAGCACCTTGGCCATGTGCTCGTCGAGCAGGGCGTTCTGGTTCTTGCCGCTCTGGTAATCGCGGCTGGCGTCGATGAAGATCACGTCCTGACAGCCCTCGCGAGCGCCGCTCTTTTCGCGGGCGCGGTCGAACACCAGGATGGCGACCGGGATCGAAGTGGTGGGGAAGAGGTTGCCCGGCAGGCCGATAACGGCGTCGAGCAGGTTCTCCTCAATCAGGGCGCGGCGGATTCGGCCTTCGGCGCCGCCCCGGAACAGCACACCGTGCGGCACCACCACGGCGACGCGGCCTTCCTGCGGCAGTGCGGTTTCGATCATGTGGGTGATGAAGGCATAGTCGCCCTTGGACTTGGGAGGCAGGCCGCGCCAGAAGCGGCTGTAGCGGTCGGCTTCGACCTCCTGGCCGCCCCACTTGTCCAGGCTGAAGGGCGGGTTGGCCACCACCACGTTGAAGCGCATCAGGCGGTCTGCCTCGACCAGTGCCGGGCTGTTGAGGGTGTCGCCCCATTCGATGCGGGCAGAGTCCCTGCCGTGCAGGAACATGTTCATGCGCGCCAGCGCCCAGGTGCTGCCGTTGACCTCCTGGCCGAACAGGGCGAAGTTCCTGTTTGGAGCCGCGCGGCTGCCTTGCTTCTCCACTAGTGCAGCAGCTTCGATCAAGAGGCCGCCAGCGCCGCAGGTGGGGTCGCAGATGCGGTCGCCAGGTTTGGGTGCGGCCAGTTGTGCCAGCAGTTTCGAGACCTGCTTGGGCGTGTAGAACTCGCCGGCCTTCTTGCCGGCGTCGGAGGCGAAGCGCTCGATCAAGTAGATGTAGGTGTCGCCGATCACGTCCTCGGAGACGCGCGACGGACGCAGGTCGAGCTTGGCGAAGTCGCCCAGCAGGTTCTCCAGCCGGCGATTGCGGTCTTTGGTTCTGCCGAGGTTGGCCTCGGAGTTGAAGTCGATGTTGCGGAACACGCCTTCGAGCTTGGCCTTGTTCGCCTCCTCGATGTGGTCCAGCACGATGTTGATCAGCTCGCCGAGGTTGGCGGCCTTGCGCCGCTCGTACAGGGCGTGGAAGTCGGCCAGGAAACGGTCGGTGACCTCGCCGGTCTCTTCGTCCTTGAACTCAACATAGGGCAGGATGAAGCGCTCGCGCTCCAGCTTGCGGCGGATGCGCTCCTCGTTGTTGCCGTACTCCTTCTGGTACTCGGCGTAGTGGTCAGCCCACTGGTCACTGATGTACTTCAGGAACAGCATCACCAGGATGTAGTCCTTGTACTGCGCGGGATCGATGACGCCGCGAAAGGTGTCGCAGGCGGCCCAGGCGATGTTGTTGACGTCTTGTTGGGTGAGCGGGTCGGTCATGGGGTGGCCCTGTCTGGCGATGGGTGGGCAAGCTTCATCAGAAGGTGATCGTTCAGTCGTTGGCGCAGATTGGCAATGCGCGCTAGCAGCGTCTGTTCACGGCCAGCCAGCGCGGCGACCCGAGCGATGCGCTGTTGCTCATCCAATGAGCTCGTCGGTATGGGCAACGACTTCAAGGCTTCGGCGCTGATCATCTGCACCGAAGTGCCCTCGGCCAATGCCCCTAGTTGGGCTTGGGTGGCGGGCGCGTTGAGGTACCAGCACAGGTAGGCTGGCAACACACTGCGGGGCCGGATCAACAGCATCGGCGCTGAGAGCACAGAAGGGCCGATCGCTTCACCTACCAGTACCGCGCCATTGCTGCGGCCACGAGAGCGGAACAGCAGGTCGCCCGCGCGAAGCAGGTGGTGGGCCTTGCCCTTGGGCAATGTGACCCGGATCGCTTCGTCGACATGCAGCAGGTTGGCATCGTCGATGTCCTTCATCTGGATCACAGCGACATCGCCCTTCGGGTTGTGCTCAAGGCGCGACCGAAAGGGGTAGCCCATCCGCACTTCCGCCAACTCAGCAAGTCTTTTTGTGTTCATAACGTCGTTACAACAATATTTTCGAGCAAGCTAGCGAGCAAGCCACGGCTTGTCAATACGCAGTAATGCGTTTTCTACGTTTACTCATCAACCAAGCAGGCATCGAATACCTCGTCCTGACGCATCACGTGGGTCACAAGCAACATCGGATACCGGTAGCGCGGGCAAGCGTGGCGAAGGCAACGTCCCAAGGGCGCATTTCCGAGGTCGAGCGGTCAGCATAAGTCCAGCTGGAAGATCGCGCTTCTCCGACCGGGCCGCCAAGCGCCAGTCCAATCCCACTGTTGTTGACACATAGATATCATATTGATATCTTTTTATCGCACCGCGGTCACGGCGACCGCGATCCCTTCTTCGGAGACGCGTCATGAGAGAACAGGAAATCCGCTCCACCGCCGGCATTCCCATGCTGATTGCCGTCCTGGCTGCCATGCTGGCCTGCGTCTGGGCCTTCGTGCACGGGGCGCAGACCGCCAACATCGCGATTCTGATCGCCGCCATCCTCGTGTTCGCCGTGCTGCTGGTCAGTCTGGCTGGCTTCTACATGGTCGAGCCGAATCAGGCGGCCGTGCTCACCCTGTTCGGCAAGTATGTCGGCACGGTCAAGGATCAGGGTCTGCGCTTCAACAACCCGTTCTACAGCACCAAGAAAGTCAGCCTTCGGGTGCGCAACTTCGAATCCGGGCGGCTCAAGGTCAACGAGCTGGAAGGCAGCCCGATCGAGATCGCGGCGGTGATCGTCTGGAAGGTGGTCGACTCGGCCGAGGCGGTGTTCAACGTCGACGACTACGAGAGCTTCGTGCACATCCAGTCCGAGGCGGCGCTGCGCTCGATGGCCACCAGCTATCCCTACGATCAGCATGAGGACGGTCAGGTCTCGCTGCGCAGCCATTCGGCGGAAATCAGCCAGCACCTGAAGGAACAGCTCGATGAACGGCTGACCACGGCCGGCGTGGATGTCATCGAGGCGCGGATCAGTCACCTGGCCTATGCCTCCGAGATTGCCCAGGCGATGTTGCAGCGCCAGCAGGCCAATGCCGTGGTCGCCGCGCGCACCCGCATTGTCTACGGCGCGGTGAGCATGGTGGAAATGGCCTTGGACGAGCTGAAGAAGAACGGGGTCGTCGACCTGGACGAAGATCGCAAGGCACAGATGGTTTCCAACCTGCTGGTCGTGCTGTGCTCCGACCGCGCCACTCAGCCGGTGGTCAACACCGGCAGCATCTACCAGTGAGGCAATGCCCGCCGGCGATTCCTCGCTGGCGGGCATTGGCCCTGCCGAGATGACCGAAAAAAAATCCTATCCCTTGCGAATCAGCGCGCCGGTCATGCTGGCCATGCAGCGCTGGGCCGACGACGACCTGCGCTCGCTCAACGGGCAGATCGAATTCGTGCTTCGCGAGGCGCTGAAGAAGGCCGGCCGGCTGAAGTCTTCACCGACGCCGCCGGTCGCCGACACCGACCCTGAATGAGCCCGAATGCCATGACTTCAAACCGCTGGAATTACCTGGTTACCGAGATCAAGCCGAGCGTCTGGGGCAAGACCCCGCCCGAGCGCGTGCAGGAAGAACTGACGCGCCACGGCGTGCAGGGCTGGGAGCTGGTCAGCGTCACCCAGGCAGGCCCGATGGGCCCGATCCGGCTGTACTTCAAGCGTCCTCAATAATCCTTCGAATGGCTCGAAGTCGACAGGAAAACACGCCATGACGCTCACCCCAAAACGCATGCTGATGATCGTTCTTGGCCTGCTGGCACTCGCCGGGATCGGCCTGTACGCGGCGCGCGCGCTGATGCCGCAGGCCGCACTGGTCGCCGCACCGGACACCGCGCGCACAGCGGTCGCCGATCGCTTGATGCAGGCGCTCGAAGACGCCGACTACCCGGCGGCCCACGCATTGTTCGATGAACGGGTGGCAGCCGGGCTGCCGCCGGACAAGCTGCGCGAGGTGTGGGAGGCGTTGCCCGGCCAGCTTGGACCGTTGGCGTCGCGCGGCACGGCACGCAGCGAGACGGTCGGCGGCAGACCGGTCACCAGCTACCGGCTTGAATTCGAAAAAATGGCGCTCGATGCCCGGATCGCGGTCGATGACGCCGGTCGGGTCGGCGGCTTCACCATCGTTCCGGCCTCAGCATCCGAGCCACCGGTGCAGGCCCCAGCCGATGCCGATGCGGCCTGGCGCGAATCGCCGGTCACCGTGGCCGGCACCCTGCCCGGCCTGCTCACCCTGCCGAAGGGCGATGGGCCGTTCCCCGCTGTGGTTCTGGTCCACGGCTCCGGCCCGAACGACCGCGACGAGACTATCGGCCCGAACAAGCCGTTCCGCGATCTGGCCCACGGCCTGGCCGAGCGCGGCATCGCCAGCCTGCGCTACGACAAGCGCACCCTGGTTCAGCCCGAAGCGTTCGGCGCCGAATACACCGCCGATCAGGAAGTGATCGCCGATGCGCTGGCCGCCGTGCAGCAGTTGCGCGAGCACCCGCAGGTCGATGCAAGCCGCATCGTGCTGATCGGCCACAGTCTGGGCGCGATGCTGGCACCGCGCATCGCCACCCGGACCGACGCACTGGCCGGCGCGGTGATGCTGGCCGGCCCGGCCCGCGCGCTGCATGAGGTGATCCCCCAACAGATCCGCTACATCGCCGGACTGGATGGCGCCATCAGCGATGAAGAGGCCGCGCAGATCGCCCGGATCGAGGCGCAATCGGCAGCGGTGGCCACGCTGTCCGACGCCGAAGCCGGCGAGACCAGCCTGCTCGGCATGTCCAACCGCTACCTGATGGATCTGCGCGACTACGATGCGATCGCTGCTGCCCGATCGCTGTCGATCCCGCTGCTGATTCTCCAGGGCGGACGCGACTATCAGGTGACCGAGGCCGAGGATTTTGCGCTCTGGTCGGCGGCGCTGGGCGGCAGTGATCGGGTCACGCTGACGCTCTATCCGCACCTGAACCACCTGTTCATGCCCGGCACCGGCATGGCGACGCCACAGGAATACAGCCTTGAGGGCAAGGTCGATGCCGCGGTGATCGACGATATCGCCCGCTGGATGGACACCTTGAAATGACCACATTCGCGGTAGCCCCATTGCGCAAGCTGGCCCGGGTGTCGGTGGTCGGCCTGTTGCTGATCCTTCCGATCGCACTGATCGGACTGGGCGTGGTGTACAGCCGACCGACCGGCGCCGGGGTCTGGTTTGCCCTGTCGGCAACTCTGGCGGTATTCGTTCTGATCGCGGCGGCGACGGCGAGGCGCGCCATAGCGCTGGAGGCCGACCGGCTCACCGTCAAGGCTGCGATCTACACGCGCCGCGTGATGGTGTCGGAAATCGACCTGGAGCGGGCCCGCGTGCTCGATCTTGCCGAGCACCCCGAACTGCGCCCCGGCCTCAAGACCAATGGTTTCGCCCTGCCCGGCTTCTCGGCCGGCCATTTTCGTGGCCGGGACAAACGCAAGATGTTCTGTCTGCTCACCGATAACCGCGTTCTGGATCTGCCGCTGATCGACGGTTCTCGCCTGCTGATAAGCCCCGAGCGGCCGCAGGCGGTGCTGGATGCGCTGCGTCAGCGTGCGTCGGGTGGCCGACTGGCAGACGGACCATGAAGCGCCGCGCCGACGAGAAGGCCCGCAGCTGCGGGCCTTCTCTACGCCTGGCACGGTTCGCGGGTCAGGGAATCAGTACCGCATCGATGACGTGAATCACGCCATTGCTGGCGTTGATGTTCGGGGTCTGGATCGTGGCATCGCCGGTGAGCGCGCTGCCGTCGGCGATGGTCAAATTCGGACGGGTGATGATGTAGTCGCCGTTGAGCATTTCGATCGGCTTGGGGTTGTTGCGGTTGACGACGCTGTTGGAAAACCGGCGGCCATCGGTGACGTGATACAGCAACACATTGGTGATGAACGCTTTATCGCTCAGGAGGGCGTTGGTGGCCTGCTCGCCCAATGCCTGGTTGAGCGACTCGATCAATGCCCCGAAGGCGGCATTGGTCGGCGCGAACACGGTGAACTGACCGTCGCCGGACAGCACGCCGTCGAGTTCGGCGAACACGACGAGATCGACCAGAATGGAGAAGTTGTCCGGGTCGGCGACGGCGATATCGACGATAGACTGGCTGCCGGGCGACTTGCCGGGTCCGGACTGCGCGAAGCCCGGAGCGGTCGCGAGACCGAGCGCGAGGATGAGCGTGGTGATCGGCTTGAGCATGACGTTCTCCTGAATCTGATGGGGGGGATGATATTTGCCTGATCGACTCCTGCGTACGGACCGTCCGGACGGGAACCGGCTGCTCGCGATCGACGATCCGACGACGCAAGTCTTTCAAGCACAAAGTGAAATCCCGGTGCAGCGGGCGTGGAGAATTTGTGTACACGGCACGACAGACCGGTCCTGCGCTCGGGCTACACTGTGGTGTCCGACCACGACCCATCGACCGATGCCCCAGCCCCCGGAATCGTCTGCAACCCGGAGCCAACGTGCCAAGCGCGCAGCCCCGCAGCCTACGGCCTGCCGACCTGCAGGCCGCGCTGCCCGATCAGTCCGGGGCCTGCACACGCAGTCGGCGCTGACGCCGCCGACGCGCGCACCCGTCGCTGCGCTGCCTGCGTCGTGCCGGTGCCCGCAGCATGGCTGCCGGTCATGAGCTTGGCATTGCCCTGGCGACTGGTGAACGCGCCGCTGCTCGATGCCATTCCCGCCCCGCTGACCCGGCCACGCGGCAATGCCACCGCCCGAACCCTGGCCCGCGCGGACTGGTTGATCCGGCAAAAACGCAATGGCCGGTTCGTTGCGGCAGCGTGTCGCGGTGGATCGGGCTGGCGGATCGAGCCACTGGCTTTGCTTTCCGCGCATACGACCACGGCACTGAACAACCTGATCGGTCGTCTGGATCTGCGCAGTTCAACCGCCACCCTGCCCTTTGGGGATCTCCCATCCGTGCTCCGGCACCTTGGCATACCCGACAGCTACGGCAACCAGCATGGTCTGGATCTGGTCGCGGAACCGTGCGAATTGGCGTTCGCCGGATTCGATCGCTACCGGCGCGCCCTGTGGCTGACCGGCCCGGCCAGCGCCTCGTGGCGGCGGATGCAGCGCGCGGCGCTGGCCGAGAGAGTGTTTCTGGACGCGATTTCCGGCTATCGCAGCCACGCTTATCAGTGGGGGATCTTTCAGCGCAAGATCGACCACGGCCAGAGCGTGCAGCAGATTCTTGCGGTCAACGCCGCGCCCGGCTACAGCGAGCATCACAGCGGGCGCGCGCTGGACATCGGCACACCCGGACAACCGCCGGCCGAGGAGAGTTTCGAACGCACACCAGCATTCGCCTGGCTGATGACCAACGCCGGTCGCTTCGGCTTTCGGCTCAGCTATCCGCGCGACAACCCGCACGGCATCGTCTACGAGCCGTGGCACTGGTGCTGGCACGGCTGACCGCCGCACCGCAGGGGCCGGCGCTCAGCGCCCAGGCAGCAAGGGCAGCGGATCGACTGGCTTGCCGTTGCGACGTATCTCGAAGTGCAGCATGTCGCGGCTTGCGCCGGTGCGGCCCATCTCGGCAATCTGCTGGCCCGATGCGACCTTCTCGCCTTCCGCCACCAGCCGACGGCGATTGTGGCCGTAGGCCGACAGCCATTCGTCGCTGTGCTTGATGATCACCAACTCGCCGTAGCCGACCAGGCCGGCGCCGGAATACACCACCACGCCGTCGGCGCTGGCGCGCACCGGTTGACCGGCGTTGCCTGCAATATCGATGCCCTGCCGGGTCTGATCGCCAGCCACGAACCGACCGATCAGTTGGCCATCGGCCGGCCAGTGCCAGGTGACTGGCCCTCGCGTCGAAGGCGGCGGCGTCGCGACTGGGGGATTGGCGGCGGGCCGCGCCGGAGGTGTGCCGCCTGTCGCGGCCGGCGGCGGTGCCGGAGCGGTCTGGCGCGGCGTGGCGGTGGTCGGGGTCCGTGCCGGCGCGGGCGATGACGTCGACCCACCACCGGGGCGAGCCGAGACGAACTGGCCGGGCCGCAAGCGAATGATCTGTCCAGGATAGATGGTGTATGGCGGGTTGATCCGGTTGAATCGCGCCACATCCCGGTAATCCAGCCCGTGCCGGAACGCGATGCCGTACAGCGTGTCGCCGCGCACGACGCGATACTCGCCGGACTGCGGGATCGCCTGCTGTACCGATGCCGGTGCGGACGCATGCCGTTCGCGCTTGATGACGTTGGATCGGCCGCAGCCGACCAGCACGATGGCGATCAGCGCCAGCGCCAGCAGCCGTGCCGCCACGGGTCGTTGCGCTGCACTCACCCGCGCAGTTCCATCACGATCAATGCCGTCACAATCGCCACCACGGTCAACCAGCCCAACCCTTCGACATAACGACGCAGCGTACGTTCAAGGCGTTCTCCGCCCCAGGCCACCAGACCGGCCACCAGGAAGAACCGCGCCCCCCGGCCAACCAGCGAGGCCAGCGCAAACGGTATCAGGGCGATGCCAGCCGCACCTGAGGCAATGGTGAACACCTTGTAGGGAATCGGCGTGAATCCGGCGACGAACACGATCCAGAAGCCATAGCGCTGAAACAGCGTCTGCACGCTGAAATACGTCGGCGCCCAGCCCATCCGCTCGATGAACGGCCAGACCGCCTCCAGGGCGTAGCTGCCCAGTGCATAACCGAGCAGGCCACCGAGGATCGAGGCCACCGTGCAGATCAGCGCGAATCGCCACCAGCGGCTGGGTTGGGCCAGGGTCATCGGCGCCAGCATGACGTCCGGTGGCACCGGAAAGATCACCGACTCGGCCGCGCTCATGGCCGCCAGATAACCCGGAGCATGGCGGTGCGCCGCCCAGCGCAGCGCACTGTCGTAGATCGGTCCAAACAGCTTCATGATGGCTCGCCAGAAATCACTTCACACCTGCCAGCAGCGGGACGAACACCACCGGCCCGAGCGACTCGCTGGACACGCCGTCGGGCAATTTGCGAAGCCGCAACAGTTCCTGGGTCTGGCCGCTGCCGACCGGCGCGATCAACACGCCGCCCTCGGCCAGTTGCTCGATAAGCGCCGGCTCGGCGGCGGCGCCTGCGGCGGTGACCAGGATGGCGTCGAACGGCCCGGCGTCAGCCCAGCCGATACGACCATCATCGTGCCGGGCGCGGACGTTGCCGATGCCCAGTTTTCTGAACCTCCGACGCGCCTGGCGCAGCAGTTCATCGATGCGCTCGACCGTGTACACCTCCTCGATCAGCATCGCCAATACCGCGGCCTGGTACCCCGAGCCGGTGCCCACTTCGAGAACGCGCCTGGGCACGCCGTGCTCGAGCAATGCCTCGGTCATCCGGGCAACCACCCACGGCTGTGAGATCGTCTGGCCGCAGCCGATCGGCAGCGCGGTGTCTTCATAGGCCCGCGAGGCCAGCGCCTCGTCGATGAACAGGTGGCGCGGCAGCATGCGCATCGCGCTCAACACCCGCTCGTCGCGGATGCCGCCCTCGGTGCGGAGCCGCTCGACCAGCCGGTCGCGTGCGCGCTGCGAGGTCATGCCCAGGCCACCGGCATCGGGCTGAATCCGAAATGTAGGGCTCATGCCGCAGGAACCAGCGACTGGCCCAGCGAACTCACCCAGGTGGCCACCTTTTCCAGCGCCTGGTAACGGGTCAGATCGACGTGGATAGGGGTGATCGAGATGAAGCCGCGGCGCACGGCGTCGAAATCGGTGCCCGGACCGGCGTCCTGGGCGCTGCCTGGCGGTCCGATCCACCACAGCGGCTTGCCGCGTGGATCGAACTGCTCGATGCACGGCTCGGCCCGGTGCCGATGGCCCAGCCGGGTGACCTCGAAGCCCTCGATCGCCTGCCACGGGCGGTCGGGCACATTGACATTGAGAATGGTGTCGGCCGGCAGCGGATCGACCGCCAGACGGGCCATGATCTCGCACGCGGCGCGGGCGGCGGTGGCGTATTCGCGCTTGCCGCCCTCGACGTAGGGCATCGAGACCGCAATCGCCGGAAGGCCCAGAAAGCGCCCTTCCATGGCGGCGGCGACGGTACCGGAATAGATCACATCGTCGCCCAGATTGGCTCCATTGTTGACGCCGGAAATCACGATGTCCGGCTCGACATCCAGCAACCCGGCCAGGGCGAGATGCACGCAATCGGTCGGCGTTCCGTTGACCCTCCAGGTACGGGAGTCCAACTGCTTGACCCGGATCGGCAGATCCAGGGTGAGCGAATTGCTGGCGCCGGATCGATCGCGATCGGGCGCCACCACCAGAACCTCGTGACCGGCCTCGGTCAGACTCCGGGCCAGACGCAAAATGCCGGGTGCCTCGACACCATCATCGTTGCTGACAAGTACGCGCATGCTGACTCCATCGAACTGCCTGCAATGATACCGGATGCACTCTGCCAGCCGGCCGTGATCGGCCCATCGATTGCCCGTTGTGCCGGTGCGATCAGGCAAAACAGCGCACTAACGCCGGCTCGGTTACCCTGAGCCGATGGCCTCGAAGCGCAAGCCCAAGCCCAAGCCCGCCTCACGCACCATCGCACCGGCCGACGCCGCGCTGTTTCGCGAGGCGATCGGCAACGTGCGCCCGATTCTTGCCCCCGAGCGGGTCCAGCCGCCGCCGCCGGCGCCGATCCCCAGACAGCGGCTGGCGGATGAGGCCGAGGCGTTACAGGGCTCTCGCAAAGTCCCTGTTCAGGGCGACCTGATGGACGGCGCCGAGCCGCTGTCGTTCCGCCGCGAACACGTCGCGCCGCGCCTGCTGAGCGGACTGAAACGCGGACAGTTCGTCGTCGAAGACGAGCTCGACCTGCACCAGATGACCGCCAGCGCGGCGCGCGCCAGCTTGCGCCGATTCGTCGCCGAAGCGCATCGGGACGGGCTCGCCTGCGTGTGCATCGTGCACGGCAAAGGTCGACGCTCGGAGGCCGGGGTGCCGGTGCTGCGGCCGCTGGTGGCGGAATGGCTGACCCAGCGCGCCGACGTGCTGGCATTCGCACCCGCGCCACCCGCGCAGGGAGGAACCGGCGCACTGCTGGTGTTGCTGGACCGCAAGCGCCGTTGACCCGATGATCGACCGGGCGATCGACCGCACGCCTCAGCCGTCGGCGTGAGGCCGATCCTTGCTGCCAGCGTCGTGTTCGTCAGTCAGTCTATTTGCGTCTTTTCGGCTTCGTCGACGGTGGGCGGGTTCACCCAGCGCAATGCGAGTCCGCGACGGCGCGCGGTCCGCTCGACCTCAGCCCACCGGACGACACGCCACAAAAACACGCCTTTCGTCGGCGCTGGCAAGTGCCGGCGGTCACGATCTCAGCTCGCCGAGGCAATCCAGCACCGTGGTCGCGTAGCTGCCCGGCCCCAGCGTGAAGCTTAGTCGCAGGGTGTCCGACTCCAGCCATTCGCTGTCCATATCCGCTACCCGGCTCCGCAGCGCCCGCCGCTCCTGGCGCAGGCCGGCCGCCTCCAGGCCAGCACGGATGTCCTCGAAGCGCGACAGCACCTCGGTTTCCAGCGTATTGACCGCGCCGGCGCTGCGCAGCTCGCCGCGCCCCCATAGCGGCCCGGTCGGATGGATGTCCATTGCCAGCGCGCGTGCGGCAAGCTCGTCGTCCAGCGGCTGCGGGCCAAATACGCTGTGGCTGCCGTCCAGCATCCACACCTCGCCGTCCAGCCCGGCATCCCATTTGTCCCCTGCCACGCGCGCGGCGAGCACGGCATTGAACAGCGCCGACCGCGCCGCCGACAGCAGGATCGATCGCTCGGCGCGTTTGACGCGCTGACCGGCGAACATGCGCCGGGCGGCATCCAGATTGCCGCCCTGACGGCCAAAGCGCTGTTCGCCGAAAAAGTTGGGCATGCCGCGTCGCGAGATCTCCGCCAGCCGGGCATCGATCGCGTCGCGCGCGCCCGCGACATCGCGCAGGGTCAGCACAAAGCGGTTTCCGGCCAGCGCACCACGCGGCAGCTTGCGGTTGTGCCAGTGGGATTTCAGCACCCGGAAATCCTCGCCTTCCAGCGCCGCGATATCCGGCGCGACGCGCCTGGGCAGATGCACGCTGATCCGCTGCACGGTGACCGCGTGCCGGTCCTTCATGCCGGCGTAGCCGACCGCCATTTCCGGCATGCCGGCCCAGCCGGCGATGCGTTTGGCCGCGAAGGCGGTATTCATGCCGCGCTTTTCGATGGTCAGCAACAAATGCTCGCCTTCACCGCTGGCAGCGAAGGCATCGATCTCCTCGACCCGAAAATCCGCCTCCGTGGCCCGGATGCGGGCACTGAGCACGGGCGGGCCAAAGGCCGACGGCACAGCGGCCGCCACGATTGAATCAGTCATCGGTTTCCTGTGTTGCCGGTTCGACCACGCGATAGAACACTTCATCCGGCAGGATCAGCCCCAGTTCGGCCCGGGCGCGCTCCTCGACGGCGGCATCGCCTTGCTTGAGGTCGCTCACCTCCGCCGCCAGCGCTTCGTTGCGCACGCTCAGCTCGCGGTTCTGCTCGCGCTGTGCGGCCACCGCCTGCTCCAGCTCGGCCACTTCCGGCAGCCCGCCGCTGTCGGTCCATAGTTTGACCTGCAGGCCAATCAGCAGCAGGACGAAAACCAGGGCCAGCCACCGCAGCACGGCCGGTCAGCGATTCAGATGCGGAAATGCCAGCCGACCGGGGTAACGGGCCTTGCCACCCAGCGCCTGCTCGATGCGCAGCAACTGGTTGTACTTGGCGACCCGATCCGAGCGGCACAGCGAGCCGGTCTTGATCTGACTGGCCGTCGTGGCCACCGCGATGTCGGCGATGGTGGTGTCCTCGGTTTCGCCCGAGCGGTGCGAGACGACAGCCGCATATCCGGCGGCATTGGCCATGGCGATGGCTTCCAGGGTTTCGCTCAACGTGCCGATCTGGTTCACCTTGATCAGGATCGCGTTGGCGATGTTCCGATCGATGCCCTCGCGGAAGATCCGGGGATTGGTGACGAACAGATCGTCTCCGACCAATTGCAGCTTCTGACCCAGTGCCGCGGTGAGCTGCGCCCAACCCTCCCAGTCGTCCTCGGCCATGCCGTCTTCAATGGTGACTATCGGGTACTGGCGCGCCCAGCCGGCCAGGAAGTCGGTGAATTCCTGCGATGTGAAGCGCTCGCCCTCGCCCACCAGATGGTATTTGCCGTTGTCGTAGAACTCGCTGCTGGCCACGTCCAGACCCAGCGCGATCTCTTCGCCCGCGTGATAGCCGGCCTTGCCGATCGCTTCGAGAATGACCTCGATGGCTTCCTCGTTGGAGCGCAGATCCGGCGCGAAGCCGCCTTCGTCGCCGACGGCGGTCGACAGCGCCCGGCCCTTGAGCACCGACTTGAGCGAATGAAACACCTCAACGCCCGCGCGCAGCGCCTCGGAGAAGCGCTCGAAGCCGATCGGCAGAATCATGAATTCCTGCATGTCGACGTTGTTGTCGGCATGGGCGCCGCCGTTGATGATGTTCATCATCGGCACCGGCAGCGACACCTCCCGCCCGTTGGCCAGATGCGCCCACAGCGGCACGCCCCTGGCGGCGGCGACGGCATGGGCATTGGCCAGGGAAACGCCAAGCAGCGCATTGGCGCCCAGCCGGCCCTTGTTGTCGGTGCCGTCGAGATCGATCAGCGCCTTGTCCAGACCGGACTGATCCTCGGCATCGTGGCCGCGCAGCGCCTCGGCGATCGCATCATTGACGTTGGCCACCGCGCGCAGCACGCCTTTGCCGAGATAGCGGGTCTTGTCGCCATCGCGCAATTCGACCGCCTCCTTGCTGCCGGTCGAAGCGCCCGACGGCACGGCGGCCCGTCCGGTGTGCCCCGAGTCGAGGACGACTTCAGCTTCCAGGGTGGGATTGCCGCGGGAGTCGAGGATTTCGCGTGCGTGAATGCTAGCTATCTGCATGAGGTACTTCGTCCATCCAATAAAGAAGATTTTGCGAAGGTTCGCACCGGCCGTCAGTTGCCGAAGCGATGTGCGTAACGCTGAGGACCAAAGCCTTGAAACTCAGAACATCCGATTTAGTCACTTCATCATCGCTCCCTTCCGGGTCCAGTGCCGCTTGCGCCATTGCCATGAGCAATAGGGAAACCCGCTGCAGTGGCTCCAGGCCGACCGTGCGCGCAGCGATTACGCTTGGCGAAGATTGGCCGAGAACAGAGACGGCATCACGCTCAATCGCATCGGCATCGCCCTGTTCTGCGAGACGATTCAAGAGGACTGTGGCTTCCTCAGCCGACGAGTTAAGCTCCGTCTGCATGCACTCCGAGAGCGGCGAATAAGCGCTGGCGATCTCTATCAGCAATTGTTCCCAATCGGCTGGTTCCTTCGCTGGCTGGACTCCGAACCCGGCAAGCGCCAGAGACAACGGAAGGATAAGCAGGCTCAGACGCCCTGACCTAAGCATCGAAGGACTCCGAAAGAGGGTTTCTCTTGGTCACCGCGTCGAGCTGCACCAGTGTCTCCAGCAGCGCCTCCATCCGATCCAGCGGCCAGGCGTTGGGGCCGTCGGACAAGGCTTTGTCCGGGTCTGGATGGGTTTCGGCGAACAGGCCGGCGATGCCGACCGCGACCGCAGCGCGGGCCAGCACCGGGACGAATTCGCGCTGGCCGCCGGAGCTGGCGCCCTGGCCACCCGGCAGTTGAACCGAATGGGTGGCGTCGAACACCACCGGGCAGCCGGTTTCACGCATGACCGCAAGGCTTCGCATGTCCGAAACCAGATTGTTGTAGCCGAAACTGGCGCCGCGCTCGCACACCATGAGCTGCGCATTGCCGACCGCGCGGGCCTTGGCGACCACATGCTTCATGTCCCAGGGCGCGAGAAACTGGCCCTTCTTGATGTTGACCGGCAAACCGGCGCGCGCCACGTTCTGGATGAAATCGGTCTGCCGGCACAGAAAGGCCGGGGTTTGCAGTACGTCGACCACCGAAGCCACTTCATCGAGCGGGCTGTACTCATGCACGTCGGTCAGCACCGGTACGCCAATCTGCCGCTTCACCTCGGAAAGCACCTTCAGACCTTCCTCGATTCCGGGCCCGCGGAAGCTCTCCCCGGAGCTGCGGTTGGCCTTGTCGAAGCTGGATTTGAAGATGAAGGCCATGCCCAAGCGGCCGGTGATCTCCTTGAGCCGGCCGGCGACATCCAGTTGCAACTGCATCGACTCGATCACGCACGGGCCAGCGATCAGAAACAGCGGGCGATCCAGCCCGACCTCGAAGCCGCACAGTTTCATGATGCGCTGCACCGAACCGGCTCTGGATGCGTCGCCGCGCGCCTGTGCTCGCGGGCAGCGCGGATGAAGCCGACAAACAGCGGATGCCCCTGTCGCGGCGTGGATAGAAATTCCGGATGCGCCTGACAGGCCACAAACCACGGATGCTGCGTTTGCGGCAGCTCGATCATCTCCACCAGCAGGTCATCCAGAGACTTGGCGGAAATCACCAGCCCTGCGTCTTCCAACTGGGTGCGATAGCGGTTGTTGAACTCATAACGGTGCCGGTGGCGCTCGGCCACGACGTCCTTGCCGTACATCGCGCGGGCCAGCGTGCCCGGCTTGAGCCGGCATTCCTGCAGGCCCAGGCGCATGGTGCCGCCCAGGTCGGACTTCTCGTCGCGGCGTTCCACCTCGCCGCTCGACGTGCGCCATTCGGTCACCAGGGCGATCACCGGGTGCAGGCAATGCCGCTCGTTCTCGGTGCTGTTGGCGCCGGCCAGCCCGGCCACGTTGCGGGCGAAATCGACCACCGCCGCCTGCATGCCGTAGCAGATGCCGAAGTAGGGAATGCCGTTTTCGCGGGCGAAACGGGACGCAAGAATCTTGCCCTCGAAGCCCCGATCGCCGAACCCGCCGGGCACCAGGATTGCATCGACATCGGCCAGCGCCGACTCGCCGTCGCGCTCGACCTGCTCGGACTCCAGCCACTTCAGGCGAACCGTGGTGCGCTGACGCAGGCCACCGTGCTTGAGCGCTTCGGCGAGCGACTTGTAGGCATCGGCATGATCGACATATTTGCCGACCACCGCCACGGTGACCTCATCGACCGGATCGGTCATGGCGGCGAGCACGACCTGCCAGTCGGACAGATCGGCAGCCGCCACGCGACCG
>JAXMJH010000083.1:0-18557 GCA_034376725.1 Lysobacteraceae bacterium
GCAGCGACACCGCGCCGCCGGCGATCTCGCGCAGTTCCTTCGCCTGGTAGAACACTTTCGAACGCGGCTTCATGTCGAGCGTCAGAAAGTCGGCGATGGAAATCGGAAATCCGTCCAGCACCTTCTTCAGCGACCCGACCGAAGGGCTGATCCTGTTCTGTTCGATGAGCGAAATCGTGCCGTTGGTGACGCCCGCGCGCTTCGCGAGTTCGCGTTGCGAGAAGCCGTGCATCTTCCGCAGCTCCCGCAACCGGGCGCCGATGTCCGGCCCTTTTTCTTCGCCCTCGGCAACCTCCGCCACGGGAGCGGAACGGTGCGCGCGTCGTACATCCCCAGCCATTCGTTTAAGATACTAAACGGATTTGGAAGAGTCACGCGCTGAGCCGCTTGCTTTCGCACGCGCGCCGACTTTCAATCGCGGAAAGTTTTTCCAAGGAGCCTTTGAATGAGTGCCGACGCCACGCCGAATGATCTCGAATCCTTCTGGCTGCCCTTTACGCCGAACAGGCAGTTCAAGCGCGAGCCGCGCATCGTGTCGCGGGCGAAGGACATGCATTATTTCAAGCCGGACGGGACGCCGGTTCTGGATGCGACGGCGGGCCTCTGGTGCTCCAATGCCGGGCATTGCCGCGCGCCCATCGTGAAGGCGATCCAGGAGCAGGCGGCGGAACTCGACTTCGCGCCCTCCTTCCAGTTCGCCCATCCCAAGGTCTTCGAACTGGCGAGCCGCGTCGCCGCGATGGCGCCCGCCGATCTCGATCATGTCTTCTTCTGCAACTCGGGTTCGGAAGCCGCCGACACCGCGCTCAAGATGGCGATCGCCTATCACCGCGCGAACGGCGAGGGCACGCGCACAAGGCTGATCGGCCGCGAGCGCGGCTACCACGGCGTCGGCTTCGGCGGCATCTCGGTCGGCGGCATGGTCAACAACCGCAAGGCGTTCGGCGCGATGCTGCCGGGCGTCGATCACATGCGCCACACCCTGGACATCGGCCGCAATGCCTTCAGCAAGGGCCTGCCGGCGCACGGCGCGGAGCTGGCCGACGACCTGGAGCGCATCGTCCAACTGCACGATGCCTCCACCATCGCTGCCGTCATCGTCGAGCCGGTATCGGGCTCCGGCGGCGTGGTGCTGCCGCCCGAAGGCTATCTGCAGCGGCTCAAGGCCCTGTGCGACAAGTACGGCATCCTGCTCATTTTCGATGAAGTGATCACCGGCTTCGGCCGGGTCGGCAAGGCGTTCGGCGCCCAGCGCATGGGCGTGGTGCCAGACCTGATGACCACCGCCAAGGGATTGAGCAACGGCGCGATCCCGATGGGCGCGGTGTTTGCCTCGGAGTCCATCTTCCAGGCCTTCATGCACGGCCCGGAGCCGATGATCGAGCTGTTCCACGGCTACACCTATTCGGGCCATCCGGTGGCCTGCGCCGCTGCGCTGGCGACGCTGGACATCTACCGCGAGGAAAACCTGTTCGAGCGCGCCATCGAGCTGGGCGAGTACTGGGGCGAGGCGCTGCACAGCCTGAAGGGCCTGCCGAATGTGATCGACATCCGCAATTACGGATTGATCGGTGCAGTCGAGTTCGCGCCGCGCGAGAATGCCCCCGGCGCGCGCGGCTACGACGTGTTTACCGACTGTTTCCACCACCGCGACCTGATGGTCCGCTACAGCGGGGACGTGATCGCCATGTCGCCGCCGCTGATCCTGGAGCGCTCGCACATCGATCAGATCGTCGAACGCCTCGGCGCCGCAATCCGCGTCACTGCCTGACCTTTCTCTCAACGACCTACAGCGAGCATAGCAATGCTTATCGGCGTACCCAAGGAAATCAAGAACCACGAATACCGCATCGGCCTCACGCCTGCCGGCGCGCGCGAGTTGATCGCGCACGGCCATCAGGTGATGGTGCAGCGCGACGGCGGCAAGTCGATCGGCCTCACCGATGAGCTGTACGAAAAGGCCGGCGCCGAGATCGTCGATACGCCCGAGGAAATCTTCGAGCGCGCCGAGATGATCGTCAAGGTCAAGGAGCCTCAGCCCAACGAATGCAAGATGCTGCGCAAGGGCCAGGTGCTCTACACCTACCTGCATCTGGCGCCCGATCCGGAGCAGACCCGGCTGCTGGTCGAATCCGGCTGCACGGCGATCGCCTACGAAACCGTCACCGACCGCAGCGGCGGCCTGCCGCTGCTGGCGCCGATGAGCGAGGTGGCCGGACGGATGTCGATCCAGGCCGGCGCGCACGCGCTGGAACGCGCTCAGGGCGGCTCGGGCGTGCTGCTGGGCGGCGTGCCCGGCGTGCGTCCGGCCGAAGTGATGGTGCTCGGCGGCGGGGTGGTCGGCCTGCATGCCGCGCGCATGGCGATGGGCCTGGGCGCCAATGTCACGCTGTTCGATCGCTCGCTGCCGCGCCTGCGCTATATCGATGAGCTCTATGGCGACCGACTGACCACGCTGTATTCCACCCACGATGCGGTCGAGGAATATCTGTCGGAAACCGACCTGGTGATCGGCGCCGTGCTGATTCCCGGCGCCTCCGCGCCCAAGCTGGTCACCCGCGATCAGCTCGCCCTGATGCGCCCCGGCTCGGTGCTGGTCGATGTCGCCATCGATCAGGGCGGCTGTTTCGAGACCAGCAAGGCCACCACCCACCAGAATCCGACCTACGAGGTGGACGGCATCATCCACTACTGCGTCGCCAACATGCCCGGCGGCGTGGCGCGCACTTCCACCTTCGCGCTCACCAACGCCACTCTGCCGTTCGCCGTGCAGCTGGCCAACAAGGGCGCACGCCAGGCCATGCTGGACGATGAGCATCTGCGCAACGGGCTCAACGTCCACGAGGGCAAGATCACCTATCAGGCGGTTGCCCGCGACCTCGGCTACGACTACGTACCGGCCACTCAGGCCCTGGGATAACTCATGAACGCCAATCCGTCGCCCGTCGCCGATCAGGCACCCATCCGCATCGATCACTGGATCGACGGCAAGCCATTCGCCGGCTCCAGTTCCCGGCGCGCCGATGTCTTCGATCCGGCCACCGGCCGGGTCACCGGGCAGGTGGCGCTGGCCAGCGCGGCCGATGTCGAAACCGCCATCGCCAGCGCGGCGGCGGCGTTCCCCGATTGGGCGGCCACCACGCCGCTGAGCCGGGCGCGGGTGATGTTCAGGTTCAAGGCACTGCTGGAAGCGCACGCCGATGAGCTGATCCGCGCGATCAACGCCGAGCACGGCAAGGTCCTCAACGATGCCCAGGGCGAACTCACGCGCGGCATCGAAGTGGTCGAGTTCGCCTGCGGCATCCCGCAGATGCTCAAGGGCGAGCACTCGATGAACGTCGGCCGCGATGTCGACTCGTGGAGCGAGTACGCGCCGCTCGGCGTGGTGGCCGGCATCACGCCGTTCAACTTCCCGGCAATGGTCCCGATGTGGATGTTTCCGGTCGCCATCGCCTGCGGCAACACCTTCGTGCTCAAGCCGTCCGAGCGCGACCCGACGCCCTCGCTGATCCTGGCGCGGCTGCTCAAGGAAGCCGGCCTGCCCGATGGCGTGTTCAACGTGGTGCACGGCGACAAGCTGGCGGTGGACACCCTGATCGACGACGACCGGGTGCAGGCGCTGAGCTTCGTCGGCTCCACGCCGATCGCCGAGTACATCTATGCCCGCGGCTCGGCCAAAGGCAAGCGCGTGCAGGCCTTGGGCGGCGCGAAGAACCACATGGTGGTGCTGCCCGATGCCGATCTCGACCAGGCCAGCAACGCCCTGCTCGGCGCCGGCTACGGCTCGGCCGGCGAGCGCTGCATGGCGATCTCGGTGGCGGTCTGCGTCGGCGACGACACCGCCGACGCGCTGATCGAGCGGCTCGCCCCGCAGGTGCGCGCGCTGAAGATCGGCCCCGGCTGCCAGGGCAATCCCGACATGGGCCCGCTGGTGACCGGCGCACATCGCGACAAGGTGCGCGCCTACGTCGATCTCGGCGTGAAGGAAGGCGCGCAATTGGTGGTCGATGGTCGAGAGCTGAGCATTGCCGGCCACGAGGCCGGATTCTTCCTCGGCGGCTGCCTGTTCGATCGGGTCACGGCGGCCATGCGCATCTATCGCGAAGAAATCTTCGGGCCGGTGCTGTGCGTGGTGCGGGTGGCCGATTTCGACGCCGCCCTGGCGCTGGTCAACGACCACGAATACGGCAACGGCACGGCCATCTTCACCCGCGATGGCGATGCCGCCCGGCAGTACGCCCATCGTGTGCAGGTCGGCATGGTCGGCATCAACGTGCCCATTCCCGTGCCGATGGCGTTCCACAGTTTCGGCGGCTGGAAGCGCTCGCTGTTCGGCCCGCTGCACATGCACGGCCCGGACGGGGTGCGCTTCTACACCCGCCTGAAGACCGTCACCGCGCGCTGGCCGACCGGCATCCGCGCCGGCGCCGAGTTCGTGATGCCCACCATGAAGTGAGGTCGCCGCCTGCCCGGCGCAGGCGCGTGCGACCGGTTCGCCATCATCGTCGACAGGTTGCGCATGACCCACCCCAATGCTTCCGACATCATTCCCGGCCGGACCGATCTGACGTTCACCCGCGAGAGTCCCTACGGCACGCTGGCCGAACCCACGTACTCCGGCGCGCTGAGTTTTCTGCGCCGGCGCTACTCGAAGGATCTCACCGGCGTCGATGTGGCGGTGATCGGCGTGCCCTTCGATCTGGCCACCACCGGTCGGCCCGGCGCACGGCTTGGACCCAGGGCGATCCGCGAGGCATCAACCATGCTGGCCTGGGCGCCGCCCGACGCCTGGGATTTCGACCCGCTTGAGCGGCTCAACGTGCAGGACTGGGGCGACGTGTTTTTCGACTCCGGCCGACCGGAGCGGATTCCCGAGATCATCTTCGAAACCTATCGGGACATCCTCGCCAGCGGCGTTACTCCGCTCACCCTCGGTGGCGATCATTTCCTCAGCTACCCGGTGATCCGCGCCTTGCACGCCATCCACGGGCCGCTGGCGCTGATCCACTTCGATGCGCACTCCGACACCTGGGCCGACAGCGAGGGCCGCATCGACCACGGCACCATGTTTTTCCATGCCGCCCGGCAGGGCCTGGTCGATCCGTCGTGCTCGATCCAGCTGGGCATGCGCACCCGCAATCCGGACAGCCATGGCTTCGAGGTCCGCGATGCCCGCTGGCTGCACCGCGAAGGCGTTGCCGCTGCGGTCGCCGCGATCCATTCACGGGTCGGCCAGCGGCCATGCTATGTCAGCTTCGACATCGATTTTCTCGATCCCGCCTGCGCGCCCGGCACCGGCACGCCGGTAGTGGGCGGATTCGATACCCACATTGCACTGGAACTGATTCGCGGACTGGAAGGACTGCCGATCATCGGGATGGACGTGGTAGAAGTTGCACCTCCTTTCGACCACTCCCAAATCACCGCCCTCGCCGGGGCCAGCATCGCTCACGAATTGCTGGCCGCGCATGCCGCGCGGTTCCCGGAAAAACCCAGATGACCCCAGACCGCAGCAAGATCGAAGCCTTCCGAAACGCAGAATCCATCCGCTTCAGCGAATCCCGTCCGCGCTCACAGGCGCTGGCCGACGCCAGCCGCGACCACTACCTGTCCGGCTACCCGCTGCACTGGATGAGCGACTGGCCGCTGCCGTTCGCCCCGTTCGTCGAGCGCGCCGAGGGCGCCGAGCTGTGGGATGTCGACGGACACCATTATTTCGATTTTTGCCTGGGCGACACCGGTGCCATGTTCGGCCACTCGCCGCCGCCGGTGGTCGAGGCGCTGCGCGAGCAGGCCGGTCGCGGCTTGACCACCATGCTGCCTTCGCCGCGCGCCGCTTCGGTCGGCACCAAGCTGGAGGCGCTGTTCGGCCTGCCGACCTGGAACTTCACCCACAGCGCCACCGACGCCAACCGCGCGGCCATCCGCTGGGCGCGGGCGGTCACCGACCAGCCGGTGCTGCTGGTGTTCGACGGCTGCTATCACGGCAGCCTCGACGACACCCTGGTGCGCTGGCACAAGGGTCGCACCGTGGCGCGCGGCGGCATGGTCGGCCAGGTCGGCCATCCGGCGGTGCTCACCCGGGTGGCGAAGTTCAACGATGTCGCCTCGCTCACCAATTCACTGTCGACCAGGAACGTCGCCGCGGTATTGTTCGAGCCGGCCATGACCAACATCGGCCTGGTCCAGCCCGACCCCGGCTTCCTTGACACCCTGCGCGAGATGACCCGCGCGCTGGGCACCCTGCTGATCGTCGACGAAACCCACACGCTGTCGGCAGGCCCCGGCGGCGCCAGCAAGGCATGGGGGCTGGAACCGGACATGATCACCGTGGGCAAGGCGATCGCCGGCGGCTTTCCGTGCGGTCTGCTCGGCCTGTCGGCCGATGTCGCCGCGCGAGTCCGCGCCTACCAGCCGCCGAAGGGCGAAGCAGAGGGTCACGGGCACAGCGCGATGGGCACCACGCTGGCCGGCAACCCGATGGCGCTGGCCGGCCTGGAAGCCAGCCTGGACCATCTGATGACCGCCGAAAACTACGCCGGCATGCTGTCGCGCGCCACCGCACTGGAGGCCGAGATCCAGGCGCTGCTCACGCGTCGCGGTCTGCCCTGGTGCACCAGCCGGATCGGCGCGCGACTGGAAATCCAGTTCTGTCCGACCCCGCCGCGCAATGCGCCCGAGGCAGTCGAGGCGTTCGACGATGAGCTGCAGGCTGCCCTGCATCTGGGCCTGGCCAATCGCGGCGTGCTGGTCACGCCGTTCCACCACATGCTGCTGATCAGCCCGGCCACCACCGAGGCGGCGTGCGCGCACTTTGTCGCCATGCTCGACCAGGTCCTCGAACTTCTGTCCTGAAGCCGCCCGCCATGACCGACTCACCGACCGCCCTGCGCCGCGACGACCCGATCAACCATGCGCCCATCGAGGAGGCCGAGCGCTTCCTGGCCGCGCATCCGGACATCGCGTTGATCGAGCTGTTCGCCATCGACGCCAACGGCGTGGCGCGCGGCAAATGGCTGCATCGCGAAGAGCTGCTGGCCTGCTTCCGACACGGCCGGGCGCTGCCTTCCTCGATCATGAGTCTGTCGGTGCACGGCGAGGACATCCCCGAATCCGGCCTGGTCTGGGATGTCGGCGACGCCGACGGGCTGGCATTTCCGCTTGCCGGCAGTCTGCAACCCCTGCCCTGGCGCCGTCAGGCGCAGGCCTGGGTGCAGGTGTCGCTGGACCAGGAACGCGGCGGCCCGGCCCGCGAGGTCGACCCGCGCAACGTGCTGATCCGCGCCCAGCAGGCGCTTCAGGCCGACGGCTACACCCCGGTGATGGCGGCCGAGCTCGAGTTTTACCTGCTCGACGCCGAACCCGACAGCCACGGCCGCCCGCAGCCGCTCCGTCTGGCCGACGGCAAACGCCCGGACAGCCCGGCGGTCTACGATCTGGACGAGCTGGCCGGGGCCGGCGCCTTTCTTTCGGCGCTCTATGAAGCCTGCGCGGCACACGGCCTGCCGGCGCGCAGCGCGATCTCCGAATACGCGCCCGGCCAGTTCGAGATCACCCTCGAACACCGGCCGTGCGCGGTGCAGGCGATGGACGAGGCGGTGCGCTACAAGCGCCTGGTCAAGGACATCGCCCGACACCACGGCCTGCGCGCCTGCTTCATGGCCAAGCCGTTCAGTCGGCATGCCGGCTGCGGCCTGCACCTGCACATCAGCCTGGCCGACCGCGCGGGCGACAATGCCTTCGCCGACCCGCACCCGGCCGGCAACGCGCTGATGCAGCAGGCCATCGCCGGGCTGCTGACCAGCGCGCAGGATTCGCTGCTGCTGTTCTGCCCGCACGGCAACAGCTTCCGGCGCTATCAGGCCGAAAGCTACGCGCCGCTGAAGCTCACCTGGGGCGTCAACAATCGCACCGTCGCGCTGCGCGTTCCGGCCGGCCCGGCCGCCAGCCGGCATATCGAACACCGACTGTGCGGCGCCGATGCCAATCCCTACCTGGCCTCGGCCGCGGTGCTGGCCGGCATACAGCACGGCATCCGTCACCGGCTGACTCCGCCAGCCGCCGTGGAGGGCAATGGCTACCGGGTCGATGCGCCGGTGCTGGTCCCGGACTGGCTGACCGCGATCGATCGCTTCGCGGCCTCGGCGTGGGTTCGGGACAGTCTCGGCGACACCTTTCGCCACGCGTTCGCCGCCATCAAGCGGGCCGAACACCGGGCCTGGCAGGCCGAAGTGGGCAATCAGGACTGGAACTGGTACCTCGAACGCGCCTGAGCGCTTTGCTTCAACTGCGCGACGAACCGGGCAATTTGCGCACGTACAGCACCAGACTGTGATCCTGGATGGCGTAACCGTGCTTGGCCGCAATTTCGTGCTGCAAGCGCTCGATCTCCTCGCTGAAGAACTCGATCACCTTGCCGGTTTCGACATCGACCATGTGGTCGTGATGGTGTCCGCGATCGAACTCGTAGACCGCCTGACCGCCCTCGAAATTGTGCTTGATCACCAGGCCCGCCGCTTCGAACTGGGTGAGCACCCGGTATACCGTGGCAAGCCCGATATCTTCTTCTTTTTCAAGCAGCAGCTTGTAGATGTCTTCGGCGGTCAGGTGCCGGGGGCTGGCATTCTCGAGGATGTCGAGGATGCGCATCCGCGGGTGGGTGACCTTCAGGCCCGCCTTGCGCAATTCATTGGATTCCATCGTCAGGCACTCTTGTTCTCTGGCGGGCCCGGAGGGCGACGCGTTATGCATCCAGTCGGCCAGTCGCGGCCTGGTCAGTGTATCATCGGCGTGTTTTTCAGCGAGTCGAAACCGGATGCGAACTCTACTACTGGCCGCCGTGGTGACTATGTCAATGGCCGGCTGCGGCATCATCTACCGCCAGCCCGTTCACCAGGGCAATCTGGTCCAGACCAAGAACGTCGAGCAGCTCGAAGAAGGCATGACCCGCCGTCAGGTGCTGGTGCTGCTGGGCTCGGCGCCGATCAGCGACCCGTTCCACCAGAACCGCTGGGATTACGTGTCCACCCAGCGCCGCGGCTTCGGCAAGACCGAGATCAAGAACCTCACCCTGTGGTTCGAAGGCGAAACCCTGGTGCGCTGGGAAGGCGAATACTTCCCCGACGACGAAGTCCGCCTGGCCCGCGAGATGACCCGCTTCGGCAACCTGCCGCGCGAACGCAGCGACCGCCGCTGATCCACCACCATCGCCCGGATGGCCATTGATCCACTGCCATGGCCCTGCCCCACAGTAGGAGCGGGCCACGCCCGCGACCGCAGTTTCCCGCACTCGCAGGAACGCTACGGGTTTCGCCCGATCGCTCGACCACGCCCGAATCCGGCGCCCCTGACTTCGCCACCACGCCCTCGCGGGGCCACCCTGTCGATGTCGCGTGCACACCAGACCCCGCCACCACCCCACGCCTACAGTCGCGGGCATGGCCCACTCCTACCCGGGGCCGCGCCGAAACCCGACAATCCAGACAGCCTTGAAACCGCCGACTGAAGTGCCGTCTCATCCACCCCTATCGCCCTGCTCCACCAAAGGAACCGGCCACGCTGAAACCCGGTAGTCCAGGCACCTGCGAAACCCGCTGACCGAAGCCGCCCGCGCTGGCCCGACGGCCGTTGCGGCAGTTCAACCGGACTCGCCGCTCTGCGCCTGCCTTCTGCGTCGCGCCTGCTTGGGGTCGGCCAGCAGCGGGCGCAGCAGCTCGATCCGGTCGCCATCCGCCAACACCGTTTCCGGCGTCGCCTTGTGGCCGAAGATGCCCAGCCCCAGCGCCGACATGTCCAGGCCGGGCACACGTTCATTCATCCGCGCCAGCGCCAGCGCATCCGCCACCGTGGCGCCACCAGGCAGCCTCAGGCGTACGCTCCAGTGCGTGTCGGGCAGCGCATAGATCACCTCGATCGCCACGCTGTCAGCCACCTCCCCGGTCACTTGGCCTCCTTCATCGCCACCCGGCAAAAGTCATCCACCATGCGATCGGCCACCCGCTCAAAACCCAGCGCCAGAGCCGAACCGACCAGGCGACCGGCCGGCTCGAAATCCATTTCAAGCGCCACCTTGCAGGCCTCGTCCGATAATTCCGAGAACGTCCACAGCCCGCGCAATTGGCGAAACGGCCCTTCCTCGAGCGCCAGTTCGATACGCTCCGGACGCTGCAACGCGTTGCGCGTGGAAAACGTCGCCGACACGCCGGCAATGCGCAGCTGCAAACGGGCCAGCATCTCCGAATCCGATGCGGCCAGCACCTCGGAAGACTCGCACCACTCGAACCGGCGCGCATAGCCGGTCACGTCGTTGACCAGATCGAACATGGCCGTCGACGGCAACCGCACCAGAGCCGAACGCCGAATCACCGCCATCGCGTCATCTTCCCCATTAATCTCGCCCGCCGCCCCCCGCATCGGCGACAATGGCGCCAGCCAGGAATGGATCATGTCGAAAAAGAAAGAAACCAAGGATACCGGAAGCACCATCGCGCTCAACAAGCGCGCCCGCCACGAGTACGCGCTGGGCGAGCGGTTTGAAGCCGGCATCGCCCTGCAAGGTTGGGAGCTGAAATCGCTGCGCCAGGGCCGCATCGCCATGAGCGAGGCCTACGCCCTGATCAAGAATGGCGAAATCTACCTGTTCGGCGCACAGATCACCCCGTTGATCTCCGCCTCGACCCACGTCGTGGCCGACGACCGGCGCACCCGCAAGCTGCTGCTGCACAAGCACGAGATCGAAAAACTGATCGGCGCGGTCGAGCGCGACGGCTTCACCCTGATTCCGACCGCGATGTACTGGAAGCGCAACAAGGTGAAGCTGGAACTCGCCCTGGCCAAGGGCAAGCAGACCCACGACAAGCGCGCCGCCATCAAGGACCGCGACTGGCAGCGCGACAAGCAGCGCGTGATGCGTCGGAGCAACCGGGACGCTTGAGTTGCAGGGGATGGGCAATGGGGTTGTCGCTGACGGCGCGATTGACCGCCGCTGGCTGCGGGCAGGTCCAGGCCGTCCCGGGCTGACACGGCCTTATCGCCGGTGCATTCGGCGGTATCGCGGGTCCGGCCCTCTCAGGCGAAGTCGACATTTGCGCGCAGCCGCTCGACGATCAGATCCACGAAACTGCGGACTTTCGCCGATGGATTGCGGCCCTCGCGATGCAGTACATGAATCGGAACCCGGGCGGGCTCGTATCCGGCAAGTACGACCTGCAGCCGACCCGAGTCCAGTTGCGGACCGATCTGGTAGGACATCAGGCGGGTGATGCCGATGCCGCTGACTGCCGCCTCGATGGCGGCATCGTTGCTGGTCACGGTCAGGCGCGGCGCGACCCGGACCGAAACCGGCGCCCCGTCGCGCGCAAACCGCCACTGGACGGTGGGACTGAGGCCGCTGGCCACGATGATCGAGTGCCCCGCCAAGTCCTCCGGCTTCATCGGCTCGCCGTTCCGGGCCAGATAGTCGGGCGAGGCGCAGACCACGCGTCGGACGTGGCCGACCAAGCGCGCCTTGAAGCTCGAATCGGGCAACTCGCCGATGCGGATGCCGACATCGACGCCTTCTTCCAGCATGTTGACGACGCGGTCGAGCAGGATGGCCGTCAGGGTGGTCTCCGGGTGCGTCCGCAAGTACTCGACGATGACCGGCATCGCATGCATCCTTCCGAACAGCACCGGCGCCGTGACCGTCAAATGCCCTCGCGGTTGTCTGTTCAGGCCAGCCGCCGCCTCGTCGGCTTCGTCGGCCGCCACGACCGCCCGGCGCGCATCCTCCAGATATCGCTGCCCGGCCTCGGTGACCCGTACATGGCGCGTGGTGCGATCCAGCAGTTTCACGCCCAGCCTTCCTTCCAGGGCCGCGACGGCACGGGTCACAGCCGGTGCCGACATGGCCAGACGGCGTGCGCCGCCGGCAAAGCTCTCCTCTTCGGCAACCGCAATGAAAACGCTCATCGAATGCAGACGGTCCATGGATCACCTTTATTGCGACAAATGCAATTATATATTTACATCAATGGGTATTCTTCCGCCATTCGCAATTTGAAAAACTGTGTCCACCCGCTGAATCGCATTCGGCGGACCCGACCCAACGATCCGTCAGACAAGAGGAAACCCCATGAGCCGTATCAACGTCGTCGCCAACGCAGCCGCCGATGCCGAGCAGCGCGCCTTGCTGGAAGCCATCGAATCGCAGCTGGGCATGGTGCCCAATTTCCTGCGGGTGTTCGCCAACTCGCCTGCCGCGCTGCGCGCCTTTCTGGGCCTGCACGGTGTCGCCAGCGAAGGCGAGCTGGACCCGCTCACCCGCGAACGCATCGCCCTCGCCCTGGCTCAGCAGAACGCCTGCGAGTACTGCCTGTCTGCACACACGGCGATCGGACGCAAAGCAGGCCTGAGCGGGGAGGAAATCAGCGCCAACCGTGCCGGCACCAGCGGCGACGCGAAGGCCGCCGTCGCAGTGAAATTCGCCCGCGCTCTGGTCGAGCACAATGGCGACGTGACCAGCGAAGAAATCGCCCAGGCGCGTACCGCCGGCTACTCCGACGCCGCCATTGTCGAAATCATCACCCATGTCGGCATGAACCTCTTGACCAACATCCTCGGTCGCGCCAGCCGGGTCGAAATCGACTTTCCCAAAGTCGCATTGAACGCCACGGCCTGATCCCGCAGCATCCAGCGGATGGTTCTGGCGCAGGGAACGCGCCCCCTTTCCGTCACGGCCATCCAACCGCGAAGGGAAAAACCGCTCCACCGCCTGGCCGGAAGCCAGACCAGATCGACCAGACAGACACCGCCAGACTTTTGGAAGCCGCCGCCATGCCGCGTGCATTTGCAGAAATCGCCTTCACTCCGAGCGTCAAGGCCGCACAGACGCGCTACGGCAGCCGCGACGGCAACCGCGGGTTCGAGTTGGCCGAGGACCCGCGCAATGTCCTTCAGGACGCGGAAATCGCATTCATCGAGGCGCGCGACAGCTTCTACCAGGCCACGGTCGCCGAGAACGGCTGGCCCTATGTTCAACACCGGGGCGGTCCAGCGGGCTTTCTGCGCGTGCTCGACGAGCGCACCATCGGCTATGCCGACTTCCGGGGCAACGCGCAGTATCTGAGCGTCGGCAACCTCAACGCAGACCCACGCATTTCGCTGATCCTGATGGACTACCCGAACCGCAGGCGGCTCAAGCTGTGGGGTCGCGCCCGCATCGTCCATGAAAACGAAGATCCCGGGCTGGTCGCCCGTCTGGAAGTGGCCAGCTACCGGGCGCGCGTCGAGCGCGGGGTAGTCATCTCCATCGAGGCCATCGAGTGGAACTGCCCTCAGCACATCACCCCGCGTTTGAGCGAGGCCGAAGTCGACGCGCTGATCGCGGCGGTGCTCGGAGAACACCGGCCGCAACCAACCGACGCAGGCCACTCCACGCCGTCGGTCGAACTGGGCAGCGGCCCGCTGGCCGTGCGGATCACCGGCATCCGGCAGCTGACGCCGCGCATCCGGGCCTACGAGTTGCGCGATCCGGCGGATCGCCCGCTGCCCGCTATCGCCGCCGGCGCGCATCTGCGCGTGCCGGTGCAACTGCCGGATGGGCGGACATCGACACGGCACTACTCGATCTGCTCCGATCCGGCCCGCCGCGATGCCTATGAAATCGCGGTGCTGCTCAAGGACGACGGTTCGGGTGGCTCAGAATTCATTCACCGGAGCTATGCGCTGGGCGCCACGCTGCACTGCGAAATGCCGCGCAATGACTTCGCCCTGCGCAACGACCAGGACCCGGTCGTGCTGATTGCCGGCGGCATCGGGATCACCGCCATCGCACCGATGGCGTTCGCCCTCAGGGCGTCCGGTCGGCGTTTCCAGCTTCACTATGCCGGCCGAAGCCTTCGGGAGATGGCCTACCTGGACGCATTGCAGCGCGAGCTCGGCCACGCCATCAATGTCTACCCGAGCGATGTCCGTCCGCTCGATCTAAACGAAATCGTGTCTGGTGCGCCGGCAAACGCGCGCTTCTACGTGTGCGGTCCGCAGCGTCTGCTGGCCGGCCTGATGGATCGGGCGGGCGCGCTGGGCATCCCGCCCGACCGCGTGCACGTCGAGCGATTCGCCATCCCCGAACCGGTTGGAACCGGCGTTGCCCAACCGCTCGAAGTGGAACTCCGGCGCAGCGGCGTGACGCTGACCGTTCGGGCAGACCAGAGCATTCTCGATGCCGTGGAACAGGCCGGCGTTCCGGTCCAGTCCAATTGCCGGGTCGGCAACTGCGGCTCCTGCGTGGTGAAGGTACTGGAAGGCGAGCCGGTACACGCCGACAACACGCTCACCGAGCGCGAACGCAGCCAGGGCCGCTTCTGCCCGTGCGTTTCGAGGGCCAGCAGCCAACGTCTGGTGCTCGATCTGTGACCGATCGGCATCCGGCCCGACCACCCGAAGCGACCGCCGGAAGCCTCACCACGCTGCGCCGCCGGCGCCCGCGCCCCGCCCGGCCTGTCCAGCCGCCAGCCTTTCCGTCGACTGAATCGCAACCAACCCAGCGCCGGAACACTGCCGCTCCGGCCTTGCCCAAGCCCCACCGCGGCCCCATACTGATGCCGAACAAATTTTCCCATGGGGGTGTTCTGGCTTCGACGGGAGTTGCGAATTTGTTTGGTGCATGCCGAGGGGGCAGCTTTCCTCGTTAATCCAGCGGCAAAACTTTAGACGCGAACGACGACGTCTACGCTCTGGCCGCTTAAGGCCTAGCCCCGAAACCACTTGTGTCCGTGCTCGTGGAGGTAGGGTCATTATCACGGAATCGCTGAAGCTCGCCGCCCGTCGGTCTTCGGCTAACTCAAAACAGGCTGGTCTGCCGGTGTGCTTCGCCCATCGTGCTGTCGGCAGACGAGATCGAACGTTGAGCTAAGCATGTAGATCCGGCGATGAAGGACTTTCGGACGCGGGTTCAACTCCCGCCACCTCCACCAATAACGAAACCCCAACCGTTCGCGGTTGGGGTTTTTTCTTGCCCGATCGCGCCGGTTCCCGCGTGTTGTTGGGGGTTCCTGCGGAAGCCTGCGGACTTCGCCCGCCACCCGAATTGGCCGTTCCCGGCCATATTCCACTCTCTCCTGGCCATTCCTCGCTCCGACCTCGCTCCCCGAAAATGGCCCGAAGTCCGCAAAGCCCACAGCCATAATCATTACATATCAATGGGTTACGCGCGGACGAATCAAGCGGTTGGATTGCAGCATCGGGTGGCGGAGGAAACGCTGCGGTTGCGTTTTGTCGGTAGTTGTCGAGCTCTGCCGACACTTTGCGACACGTGGATGATACTCCCGGATGGTCAACGGCAGAGATCGCTTGTCAGTACACCGTCCGGACAACCATAATAAGGCCATTCAAGATCAGTCCGGAGGGGCACCATGAGCACCCTGAATCTTTCCAAGACCGAACGTATCGACGTTCGAGCCAGTACGCCAGTCAAGCAGCTGCTGCAGGAGGCCGCGCGCGCCTGCCACAAGAACGTCAGTGAATTCTTGCTCGACGCGGGCGTGACGGTGGCCTGGCAGACGCTGGCGGATCGTCGCCAGTTCGTGCTCGACGAGACGCAGTGGCAGGCGTTCCAGGAAGCGCTGGATCGGCCGGTGCAAAGCAAGCCGCGCCTGAAGAAGTTGTTGCGTGAACCTGGGGTGCTGGGTTGAGCGATGGCTACTCGCCCGTTCGCAAGCTGCTTGCGACGGATCAGGTCGATGCTTTCGACTGCGGCCAAGCCGCGCTGAACCAGTTCCTGCAGCGCTACGCGCTCGTCAACCAGAAGGCCAACAGCGCGCGGACCTACGTCTGCTGCCACGGTGACGTGGTGGTCGGCTTCTACAGCCTCGCCGTCGGCAGCGTCGATCCGGAGGCCGCGCCGTCAAGAGTGATGAAAGGGCTCGCGCGTCACCCGGTACCGGTCATGATCCTGGCCCGCCTCGCAGTTGACAAGGAGCATCAGCGCCAAGGCCTGGGCCAGGCCTTACTCAGGGATGCGCTGCTGCGCACCGCTCAGGCCGCCGACATCGCCGGCATTCGCTGCCTGCTGGTCCATGCCAAGGACGATGCGGCGCGGCAGTGGTACGAGTCGTGGGAATTCGAGCCCAGCCCGACAGACCCGTACCACTTGTTCCTGATGCTCAAGGACCTCAAGGGCATGTTGAGCTAAGGGGCGTCTTCGCCTCAGAGACCGACTCTCTCGCGCTGCTCATCCCACAGAGCAGGCGGGTCCACCGCAAGATCAAACAGCGTGACGTTGTTCAGCAATGCGTCGTCCAGGATGGCCACCACGATGTCGGGTGCCAGCGTGGTCAGGTTGACCATCCGGCTGACGTAGCTGTTGTCGATTCCTTCCCGCGTGGCGATCTCCTTCAAGGACTTCGCCTCTCCTGACTCCAGCATCGCCAGCCAGCGGTGGCCCCTGGCCAGCGCCAGTTGGATGGAGGTCGGTGCTACGTCCCACGGTCTAACCGCCGCGGTTTCGCCGTTTGGCAAGGTGACCAGCTTGCGGCCGCTGCGGCGTTTGATCTGGATCGGCACGGACAAGGTCAGCCTGCCGTCGCTGGTCTGCAGGATGTCGGGCTCGCCGGTCTTCTGGATGCGGATGTCGCTCATGCCAGTGCTTCCACTTGTTGCTCGACCGGCTCGGGGCGCAACTCCAGCACCAGGCGTTCGATGCCGTTGGCGCGCAGCCGCACTTCGAGGTCGTTGGGTGACACGATGACTTTCTCGACCAGCAGTTTCACGATCCGGGTCTGTTCGGCCGGGAAAAGTTGATCCCAAATCGCGTCGAGCCGGGTCATGGCCACGGTGATCTTCGCCTCGTCCAAGGTTGGATCGAGCTTGATCGCCTGCGGCAGCATGTCGCCGAGTAGATTCGGGGCACGCAGGATTGCGCGCAGTTGGTCGAGCACGGCCGATTCGAGTTCGGCCGCCGGCAGTCGCGGCAGGCCCGAGGCGCCCGCGTGCTCCTTGGCGTCCCGCTGTGGCACGTAGTACCGGTAGCGACGGCCATTCTTCTTGGTCGTGTGCCACGGCGACAGTGCCCGGCCATCGTTGCCGAACACGATGCCCTTGAGCAGATACGCCACGGTTGCCCGAGTCGCGTTGCCTCGCACCCGGCCATTGGTGGCCAGGATCGCGTGGACGCTATCCCACAGTTCGCGGCTGATGATGGGCGGGTGCTCCGCCTGATACCACTGGTCCTTGTGCCGCAACTCGCCAAGGTAGGTCCGGTTGCTGAGGAGCTTGTAGATGTGGCCCTTGTCGATCGGTCTGCCCTCGCGGGTCTTGCCGTCTTGCGTGGTCCACGCCTTCGACGTCGCGCCATCCAGTTTCAGCTCCTTGACCAGCGCCGTACTGGAGCCGAGTTCAACGAAGCGCTGGAATATGTGCCGGATCAGTTTGGCCTCGCGTTCGTTGGGCACCAGTCGGCGGTTCTCGACGTCGTAGCCCAGAGGTGGCACGCCGCCCATCCACATGCCCTTTCGCTTGCTGGCCGCGATCTTGTCGCGGATGCGTTCGCCGGTGACCTCGCGCTCGAACTGGGCGAAGGACAGCAGGATGTTCAGCATCAACCGACCCATCGAGGTCGTCGTGTTGAACTGCTGGGTGACCGACACGAACGACACGCCGTAACGCTCGAACACCTCGACCATCTTGGAGAAGTCCGCGAGGCTGCGCGTCAGGCAGTCGATCTTGTAGATGACGACCACATCGATCTTGCCGGCCTCGATGTCGGCCATCAAGCGGCGGGTTCAGGCTCATACCTCGTTGGACAAGGCTCGATCTTGCCAAAATTTGCCAAACTAGCTAATCTGCCGGCATGAGCACGATGAACATTTCCCTGCCCGACTCCCTGAAGTCCTTCGTCGATGAACAGGTCAGCCAGCGTGGCTACGGAACCAGCAGTGAGTACGTGCGCGAACTGATCCGTCGCGATCAGGACCGGCTGCAGCTGCGCAACCTGCTGCTTGTGGGGGCGTCGTCGGCTCCCACAGCGCCGGTGGACGCGACCTACTTCGAGGGCTTGCGCGAGCGGGTACGCGGCGCGGCCAAGACGGCAGGCAAGACACGCAGCCAGTCGTGAAGGCCAAGCCCGTCGTCCCACGCGAGCAGGCCCAGCAGGACGTCGAGGAGGCACTCGCGTTCTACATGACCGAAGACGCCGAGGTCGCCGCCCTGGGCTTCATCGACGCCTTGGAGCAAGCCCATGCGCACATCGGCCGCCATCCGGCCACCGGCTCGCCGCGCCATGCGCATGAACTGAACTTACCGGGCCTGCGCTCCTGGCCGCTCACGCGCTACCCCTACCTCGTCTTCTACGTCGAACGCTCGGACCACGTCGATGTCTGGCGTGTGCTGCGCGGCCAGCGCGACATCCCGGCGTGGATGCAGGACCCGGAAGACATCTGAGTGGATATTCCGCCCATGAGAAGCCACCGTTCCGGCGCATGGGAAGCCACTATTCCGGACCATGGGAAGCCAGTGGCGGGTGCCCGGTTGAGCGTGGGGCTGGCAGTCTAGATCGCTGGCGCGGATTTGTCTCCTTCGGG
>JAXMJH010000084.1:0-30169 GCA_034376725.1 Lysobacteraceae bacterium
GGAACGCCGGCAACGACAGGCCGGGCTGGAACTGCACGCGATTCATGGCCATGATGAGGACTCCGCAGCGGCAAGGAGCCCTACCATGCCGGCCAAGCGTCTCAGGGACTGCGACGGCTGAAGTATGGCGCTAATCAGGTAACGACAAGGATCAGCCGCGGCCGTTGAGGAGCGAGGCGACGAGACGGACGTCGGCTGGATCCGCTGGTTATGCGTATTCACGACAGCGCTCTCATCAACGCATCATAGTGCTGCTGGTCCGCTTGAACCAGCGCAACCAATTCATCCACAACATTTTCGATATCACAAAGCAAATCATCATTTTGACTTATGCCAATAAGGTTGTTTGCGTGGCTAAAATGATGAAGCAACCTGAGCACTCTTTTTGACGTCTCCGCACCAAAAACGATGTCAGCACGACGATCAACCGATTCGTCGGAAGGGCACTTGGCATACGTGTACAGCTCAACAAATCTACGAACAGCATTGGGCAACGATAAAAGTTGCTCCAAATTGGTTTTGTCGGCGCTCGTATGGAAATCATGAATTACATGCCACAAGTACTGATATTCGGAGCCATATCGAATTATTGAGGTAGGCATTGCCATGAGAGTGGACCTCCCGGCCCCTAACCTCTTCACAAAATAGAACTTTCTGCGTGTTTTTTTCTGTATAGGCAACTCTTTCGCCAAACCAAAAAACTCAAAGTTGTGTGTAGATATGAAAAGCTGCTTTATTGTGAGTTTCGTCTTGTTTTCGGCAGGATCGTGCAAGAAGAAAAAAGTTTTTGTAGCGGCATTTATCTGAAAAATATGATTGCTATCTAAGCTCGAGACTGGGTCGTCGATGTAAACAATTAACTCACCTAGATCAGCAGCTTCCTTAAGTTTGATAAGGAAGAATGCAAAAGCAATTGCAGTTCGCTCGCCTTCACTTAGATTCTTTGCAGGAATGGTATCCCGGAGAAGCTGGAACCTCTCTGCACCATCAACCTGTGTCACAGAAACCGAAACATTAGACCCAATCAAGAACTTTCCGATGAATGAGTTCAACTCCTCTCGGCCTTTCTGCGCCTGACTAATTTGCGCCTGAAGCTCCTTGTTTCTGTTGGCGAATCTCTTCCCAGCGGCGGCGTACCACTCTTTATGTTTCTCAAGAAGTGAAACCAGAACCTTGTGCCGCCCAACCTTTTCGGAAACAAAAAAATCAGCCGCAAAGTGTCCTTTTAGCGTTGCTAAGGCATTTCTCTTTTCCTGACCAAAGGTGTCAGTTACCTCGTTGTTCTCATCAATGAGGGCGTTTACCACCTTAGTGGCTTGAGTGACTGCTGTTGCCAGACCCTTGATATACTGAGGGCACTCAAATTCTTTAAACAGCGACAACAACTTTTCGTCAATCGCAACAACTGACGAATCCAGAAAATCGTTGTACGAGCTTATCGCTTCCTTCAGGTTTGCCTGTGCTTGACCTAGTGATTCTCTGAATTGGGCATAGAAATCACTTGCATGGAAATCTGCGACAGTTAATTTGAGACGCTGTACATCTGCCTTTTTCTGCTTAAGGGCGCTCTCCAACAACTCCACGTCTTTAGAAAAATGGGCGCGAAGTGACACAAGCCTTTTGGAATCGAGCGGATTCCCACAGAACTCGCATTCGTCTTTACTATCGTGTAACGGCAGCCCCGTCCTGATCCAGTTTGCAACCTCGGCGTGCTCTGCCAAGTATCCGATCGTATTCGACATTGCTGGTTTGCGGTTCAGCAATTCGGCAATTCCCTCAGATGGTTTGGACGCACTAAGAGTCAACGCGAGCCTTTGTATTTTCGGCAATTTGCCCTTCTCATCGGCAGTTGCTAGTTGTTGAAGGCGCGGAAGCTCTTCGTCAGTTACAAGATGCTCCGCTGGGTCGCCTTCAACCTTAGCTAGCTCCTGATTGAGATGTGTTGCCGTAAAGGCCTCAACTAGTTGGAGCGCCTGCTTAATGAACCTCGCTCGCTCAGTCTTCTTATTGCGCAGGGCATCATCGTGATCTTTGATCGCAGCCACCTTCTTCCGATATCCTTCGCGCAGCCGCTCAAGCAGTGCGTCGTTAGTGGTGATCTCCTTCTGCGCTTCAATAGATTGCTGACCAAGCAGAAGAATCGGCTCAAATGCCTCACCATCCCAACTTAGGTTGTCCCTTACAAAATCCGAGTTAAATACTCTGATTTTTTCGGAAGCGGTCGCGAGCGAAGATTCTGTAATCGAAGAATTACCACTCGTCGAAATTTCAAAGCGAGCGACGCTGTAGTCCTGGTGAAGCGTTTGTGTTTCAACGGACCGAAGCACCCTAGAAAGCGTTGTTTTTCCCGCGTAGTTCCAGCCATAGATCAGATTCAGTTCAGCGAAATCCTCTAGGTCTTGAGGGCGCGAGTAGTCATCAAATACGCCGAAGTTCCGAATTCTCTCAAACGCTTTCAGCACCGTGGGCTCCGGTTCGGGAAGGCATCAATACGGATAACTACTATTCGAAGGCAAATCGCCGTCCAATCCCGCAGCCTAAACCGGCGTTCAGACGGGTTGATCGATCGAAAAGGAATGGTATACCAAGCAGATAACACGTCGGCACAGCTTAAGCGTGCAGCCTATTCCGGCAGTGTTTCCTGATCGTTCCGCTCCGCCCATACCAAATCCTCCCGCCTTCATTCTGTTCACGATTTCCCGCCTGGCGATGAGGCGAGAAGGCCAGTGGGATCGCCAACGGCTGCGGAGCCAAGGGCGATGCGCGCGTGTGGCGCGCCCTTTATGCGCGCGGCCAGCAGGGCGCTCCCAGTGTTGGAACGATGTCGCCAAGCCCCGACGCGATGACCGCGGTTCGGTCTGTCCATGCGTCGGATTGCGGCGGTGCTGCAATCGTTGCAAGTGCATTCGCGGAGTTGGTCTCTCATGTCCGGCGCCCTGGGTCAAACCATCAACTGCGCAACTTTGCCGACGATGCCGAGGAATCCGGTGATCGCGCTCAGTACGGTGTTGACTTTGCCCAGGTCGGTGAGGGCGTCGGACAGGGTCTGTGCGGCGTTGGTCAGGTCGGTTTCGTTGTCGATGAGTTGCTGGCGGATGTCGTCGAGCTGGCTGTTTTCCAGGGTCACGATGGCGTGGTTTACCGCCAGCATCTGTTGGGCGGCGGTGGTGCGGACGGTGGCGTCGGCGGTTTGCAGGGACAGCATCCATTGCGCGGAAAACATGGCCTTGCGGGTTGCGCGCAACTGTTTGAGGGTCATCGACCGGATGTCGGACGGGTTCATGGTGTTGGTGCCTCCTGCGTGGTGCTGCCGGTGCGGTCGGCGCGGCTCTTGTCGATGGCGGTCAGAATGGCATTGATGTCGTTCTGCAATGCCGCGATACCGGCGCTGCCCAGGCGGTTTTCGACCAGCGCGACGAAGCTGGCGCGCAGGCGACCGGCGGCGTCGGCGGCGGCCTGTATCGTGCTGGTGTCCAGGGTGCTTTGCAGCAGGCTGGCGCGGGTTTTGGCCCAGTCGGAGGGCAGCCGGCCGGTGCCGGCGAAGGGCAGGGCGACCTGGTCGCGGTAGGTCTTGGCGGCGACCACTTCCAGGTCGGCGGTGTAGGCGTCGGCGAGGGCAGAAAGGGCGGCGTGCTGCAGGCGCAATTCGCGGTCGATGCTGTCGGCGTGGCGGCTCAGTTCGTCGTTGAGCACCTTGGACTGATGGCTGACGAAAACGAACTGCGCGGCGGGCGCGATCAGGCTGTCGATGCGGGTGCCGGCAATCGAGGCGTTTGCGATGCGCGGGCTGATCTTGCCGAGCGCGGCAACCAGGCCCTGGGCGACGCCGACGGTACCGGACGATTCGGCCGAGGTGGCCGCCAGCGCCGCCAGGGCGTCGAAGTAGGATTGCAGGACGTTGAGGTGGCGCTTGAGATCGCGAAGAATCGCTAGGCGGTCGTTCAGATCGGTGTCGGCCTGATCGAGGGCCGACAGGCGGTCCGCCGCCGGCAGATCGTCGCGCGCCTGTTGCAGCACCAGGGCGCTGGTGGTGGCGGTGGCATCGAAGGACTCGGTCAGCACCGGGTCCATGGCTTGGGTGAAGGTGCTGCCGGTAGCGGCGAAGGCGGCAAACTGATCGACCCGAACCTGTTGGCTGGCGCAGCCGCTGGCGAGCAATACGGCGATCAGCAGCCAGAGCCGCTGCCGGCCGATCATTCCCTGAAAGTCCCTTTGGATCACGTCCGTTCTCCTTGCTCCGATCCTTGGCCGCAGCCGCTGCGTGCATCGGCGGCGGAAACCATCGCCGCGACCGATCCTGCGTCTGGCAATCCGATCGCGAAAATGCGTGCGCTGCGATAGTGGTCGCGTTGCGGCGCGGCTGTCAAGCGCCATTCCTGTCCGGTGTTGGCCGGGCCGGGCAGGGCTGGTTTGGCCATCGATCGGAGGCCAGGGCGCGGGCTGCAAGGGGTGAGCACGGTTGGCCGGTCGTCGCGGTTTGTGTCTTGCCACGCAAAAACCCGGTGGATTTCGTGACACGATCCGAATGGTCGAGCCGTGCGCGCAGGGGTTGAGCGGGTCCGGGCACGGCGTCGACCGGGGATAGGGGAAGCAATGGGGCGGCCGAAGGGAGCGGTCGCGAAACGGTCATACTCAAGTGTCACCGTGCTGCGGCTGTGCCGGGGCAGGGCAGGCGTGGGCTGGCCGGTTTGTGCCGTATCGCGTTGGCAATCGGGGTTTTCGGGGGATTTCGGGGGTTTCGCGGTTTTCGTGGTTCGGATTCGCCCGGTGAGGGCGTGCTGCCGGCTGCGGCAATACCGCGATCACGCAGCATTAACGGGGAGAAGGACATGCAACGAATTGCGATTTTCTTGATTGGCCTGCTGTCGGCGGGTGTGCTGCATGCCGGGGTGGACACCGGCGCCGGCGGACACGGCGACGACTGCCATGGCTCGGCCGGGGTGTATCTGGCGGCGCATCCGTACATCATCAATCCGGCGGTTGCCGGGCGGGCCGATTCGCTGATCGTGGCGACCATCGAGGCGCCGGAATTGCGCCGTCCGGCGATGGTGCCGTACCGGCTGGAGATCCGCTCGACCGCATCGGGTCGTCTGGTCTACAGCGAATCCGGGACCACCCGGGTGCGAGCGGACCAGTCGGCCGAGCTCGGCTTTCTGTGGGCGGGCCGCAATCAGGCAGGCAAGCCGGTGGCCGATGGCGAATACAGCGTCGAGCTGATCGCCGATGTCCATGAGCAAGCGCCAGGGCTGGCGATCGTTACCGACCGTGCGCCGCTGGGCAGCGGGTTTCGCGCCCAGGGCTCGTCGATCGAAGTGGTGGTCGATCGGGATGGCTACTACGACACGCTGTTTCAGGAGCCGGACAGCGGCGGCATCGGCATCCAGAGCGCGGGGTCGCTGGATTCGACCTTCGCGTTCCGGTTCAATTTCGGCTCCACCCATGCGCACAGCAACTGGAGCGACGGCGGCATGCCGGTGACCAATTGCTCTTCCGGTCGGCACGGCGTGGCCGGCGGCGCGCGGCCGGTCGACGCCTGGGCCTATGCCCGCAACACCGCCGGCCTGGATTTTCTGGCGGTGGTCGAGCACAACCATCTCATGCAGGAGGCCTGCCCGACCTGCACCGCCCAGGGCGTGCGCGACCGCTACGCGGCCGGCTTCAACAATGCCGCCACGGCGACCGTGCCCGGCAGTTTCGTGGCGCTGTTCGGCATGGAGTGGGGGGTGATCAGCGGCGGCGGGCATATCAATATCTACAACCAACCCAAGCTGATGGCCTGGAGCGGCGAGCCCAACCACGTACTGACGCCGCAGTCGAACTATCCGGCGCTGTACACGGCGCTGAAGAACAATCAGCCGACCAATGGCTCCTACGGCACCTTCAATCATCCGCAGTCGACCGATTTCGGCAGCTTTGTGCGTGGCGCCGATGGCGATGCGGTGATGCGCGGAATCGCGCTGGTGTCGGGGCCGGCGTTTTCCACCTCGACCAGCTTCACCCCCGGCGGTACCCGCTACGACGCGCGCTACAAGCAGGCGCTGGCGGCCGGCTGGCGGGTGGCGCCGGAAGCGCAGCAGGACAATCATTGCTGGAACTACGGCACATCGACCCCGAACCGTACCGTGGCGCTGATTCCCAATGGCACCACGTTCAACCAGGCGTCGCTGATGGCGGCGATCAACGCCCGTCGCTTCTATGCGTCCGAAGACCGCAATGCGCAGTTGATCTTCCGCACCACCAACGGCACCAGCGTGATGGGCGCCTCGTTCAACACCACCAACCCGAGCATCGCAGTGACCGCCACGGTGCTCGATCCGGACGGCGAGGGCATGCAGAAGATCGAGATCTGGGGCGGCGTGGCCGGCACCAGCAGTGCGCCGGGCCCGGCAGCGGCGGTTCAGGCCAGCAACACGGCTTCGGGCACGCTGTCGGTTTCTCTGCCGCGCAAGACTTCCGGGCAGCGCTGGTACTACTACGTGCGCGCGGTGCAGGCGGACGGAAATGTGCTGTGGTCGGCGCCGATCTGGATTTTCTGGCAGTAGCCGGCGCGGTTTTATCCGGCCGCAATCCAGGCGGCCGGCTGCCGATCAGCCGCTCAGCGGGTTAGGCGCAGCGAAGTGACAGGCGGCGAGGTGGCCGTCGCCGACGGGGCGCAGCGCCGGGGTTTCCCTGGCGCAGCGCGACTGGGCAATCGGGCAGCGGGTCCGGAACCGGCAGCCGGATGGCGGGTCGATGGGGCTGGGCAGGTCGCCCTGCAGGACGATGCGCTGGGACAGCGCATCCGGGTCGGTCACCGGCACCGCCGACAGCAGCGCCTGGGTGTAGGGGTGGTGCGGCATCGAGTAAAGCCGGCCGGTGGGCGCGGTCTCGACGATGCGGCCGAGATACATCACCGCCACCCGGCGGGCGATGTGCTCGACGACTGCCAGATCATGGGCGATGAACAGGTACGCCAGCCCGCGTTCGGCCTGCAGGTCGGTGAGCAGGTTGATGATTTGCGCCTGCACCGAGACATCCAGCGCCGAAACCGGCTCATCGAGCACGATCAATTCGGGATTGACCGCCAGCGCGCGGGCAATGCCGATGCGCTGGCGCTGGCCGCCGGAAAACTCGTGCGGATACCGGCGCATCTGCTCGGGCCGAAGGCCGACCCGTTCGAACAGCCCGGCCACGATGCGGTTGCGCTCGGCGCCACTGGCCAGGCCGAAATTGCGCAGCGGCTCGGCCACGGCGTCGCCGGCGGTGCGCCTGGGGTTGAGCGAGGCCATCGGGTCTTGAAACACCATCTGGATGTGCCGGCGGATCGGCCGCAGCCGGCTCATCGACAGCGATTCGATGGCTTGGCCGGACAAGCGAATGCTGCCGGCGGTCGGTTCGCTCAGGCGCATGATGGCGCGGCCCACGGTGGACTTGCCGGAGCCGCTTTCGCCGACCAGGCCCAGGGTTTCGCCGCTGGCTACGCTCAGATCGACGCCATCGACCGCCTGCACCCGTCGGGCCGGCTGACCGGCGAGCCGTTGGAGCAAGCCACCAGCGAGCGGAAAATGCTTGACCAGCCCGCGTACTTCCAGCAGATCGCTCATGCCGGGGTCTCCATCTGGTCGGCATGCCAGCACGCCGAGCGCTGTCCGGCGTCGCGCGCTTCGAGCACCGGCGCCTCGGCCCGCCAGCGCGCGCTGGCCAGCGCGCAACGCGGGGCGAACGCGCAGCCGATGATCGGCTCGCGCAGCGACGGCACGGTGCCGGGAATCTCGGTCAGCCGGGTGCGTCTTGGTCCGGTCGAGCGCGACGACAGCTCCGGGCGGGCACCCAGCAGCCCCAGGGTGTAGGGGTGCGTCGGGCGGCGCAACACGGCACGTACCGGGCCTTCTTCCACCACCTGCCCGGCATACAGCACCACCACGCGATCGGCCATTTCGGCGACCACGCCCAGGTCGTGGGTGATCAGCACGATGGAGGTGCCCAGGTGGGTCTTGATGTCGCGCAGCACGTCGAGAATCTGCGCCTGGATGGTCACGTCCAGCGCGGTGGTCGGTTCATCGGCAATCAATACGTCCGGCCCGCAGGCCAGCGCCAGGGCGATCATCACCCGCTGGCGCATGCCGCCGGACAACTCGTGCGGCCAGGCATCGAGGCGCCGCTCGGGCTCGGGAATCTGCACCAGACGCAGCATGTCCAGAGCCCGCTGCCGGGCGGCCGGGCGGTCCAGTCCCTGATGGACCCGAAGGCCCTCGGCGATCTGCTCACCGATGCGCAGCACCGGGTTGAGGCTGGTCATCGGCTCCTGAAAGATCATCGCGATGCGGTTGCCGCGCAGGCGGCGCAGTTCGCCAGCGTCCATCTCCAGGATGTCCTGACCGCGATAGACGATGCGCCCACCCGCGATTCGCCCGGGCGGTCGGGGGATCAGCCCCAGCACGGCCAGCGCGCTGACGCTCTTGCCCGAGCCGGACTCGCCGACCACGGCCAGGGTTTGACCGGCGGCCAGCGACCACGATACCCCGCGCACGGCGTGCACCGGGCCTTCACGGGTGTCGAAATCGACGCGCAGATCGTCGAGCGAGAGGATGGTCGCCGATTCGTTCATCTCAGGCCCGGCTCACGAAGCGTGGGTCCAGGGCATCGCGCAATCCGTCGCCGAGCAGGTTCACCGCCAGCACCATCAGCGACAGCGCCAGGCCGGGAAACAGCACGATGTGCGGCGCGAACTGAAACACCACCCGGCCCTCGGCGATGATGTTGCCCCAACTGGGGATCGACGGCGGCGTGCCGGCGCCGATGAAGCTGAGAATCGCCTCGGTGAGCACCGCCGATGCAAAAATGAAGGTGCCCTGGACCAGCAGCGGGGCCAGCGTATTGGGCAGCACATGGCGCCACAGCAGCAGCGGGAACCGGGTGCCGGCAACCACGGCGGCCTCGACGAACGGCTGCTCGCGGATCGACAGCACCACGCTTCGCACCAGCCGCGCCACGCGCGGCACTTCGGCCACGCTGATGGCGATGATCACGTTGCCCAGGCTGGCGCCGGTGAGCGCGATCAGCGCCACCGCCAGCAGGATCGAGGGAATCGCCATCAGGCCATCCATCACCCGCATCAGCAGCGCATCGACCCAGCGCACGAAGCCGCTCAACAGGCCGATCAGCAGGCCGACCGACAGGCTGGTCGCCGCCACGGCCAGCCCGACCAGGATGGAAATGCGCGCGCCATGCACGGTGCGGCTGAACACGTCGCGGCCGATCAGGTCCGCGCCGAACCAGAAGCCCGCGCCGGGTGGCTGCAGTCGCTGGAGCGGGGCGATCTGGGACGGGTCGCGCGGCGCGATCCACGGCGCTGCGGCGGCGACCAGCACCATGATCGCCAGCACCAGCGCTCCCACCGCAATGCCCGGATGGCGGCGGGCGTTGCCCGCCAGCCAGGCCACGACAGCCGTTGGATCACGCTGCGGGGTCAACGGCGGATCCTCGGATCGAACAGCCCGTAGCTGAGATCGACCGCCAGATTGATCAGCACGTAGAGCGCCGAAAACAGCAGGGTGACGCCCTGGATGACCGGATAATCGCGGCGCAGGATGGCATCGACGGTAAGCCGTCCCAGACCGGGCAGGTTGAACACCGTTTCGGTCACCACCACGCCGCTGATCAGCAGCGCGAAGCCGATGCCGACGATGGTCACGATCGGCACGGCGGCATTGCGCAGGCCATGGCGCACCAGCACGGCGGTTTCGGACAGCCCTTTGGCGCGCGCGGTGCGAATGTAATCCTGATTGAGCACCTCCAGCATCGCGGTGCGGGTGATGCGGGCAATCAGGGCGGCATAGGCCAGCCCCAGCGCCAGGGCGGGCAGCGCCAGATGGCGCAGGAACGGCCACAGGCCTTCGGCGATGGGCTTGTAGCCCTGCACCGGCAGCCAGCCCAACTTGACCGAAAACAGCATGATCAGCAGATAGGCCAGCACGAAGACCGGCATGGAAAACCCCAGCACGGCCAGGCTCATCACCGTCCGGTCGAGCATGCCGCCGGCCCGCGCGGCGGCCAGCACGCCCAGCGGCAGGGCCAGCGCCACGGCAATCGCCAGGGCCGCCAGCGTGAGCGCGATGGTCGGCTCCAGGCGCTGGGCGATGAGTTCGGTCACCGGGCGATTGGAAAACACCGAGGTGCCCAGATCGCCCTGCAATACCCCCGACAACCACAGCCCGAAGCGGGTCAGGAACGGCTGATCCAGCGCCAGCGCGATGCGCAGACGGGCGATGTCGTCCTCGCTGGCCTGCTCTCCGGCCAGCACCACGGCCGGATCGCCGGGCGTGAGGTAGAGCAGGGAGAACACCACCACCGCCACCACGGCCAGCACCGGCACCGTGGCAAGCAGGCGACGCAGGATGTGTGACAGCATCGGGTCGCATTTCCGGCCGGACAGTAGGCCGACACGATAACCCGATCGGCCGGATTGCGCCTTCACCGGGGCGGCTGAAAGCGCGCCCGATCCGCTGGCGACGCGCTCGGCCGATGTCCGGCAAATGCCGGCTAGCTGCGCAGCCGCAGCGCGTTGCCGACTACCGACAGCGAAGACAGGCTCATCGCCAGCGCGGCGATCATCGGGCTGAGCAGCACGCCGAACACCGGGTACAGCACGCCGGCGGCGATCGGCACGCCGAGCGCGTTGTAGGCGAAGGCGAAGGTCAGGTTCTGGCGCATGTTGAGCACCGTTGCCGACGAGATTTCGCGGGCGCGCAGGATGCCGTTGAGATCGCCCTTGACCAGGGTGACCTGGGCGCTGGACATGGCCACGTCGGTGCCGGTGCCCATCGCGATGCCGACATCGGCGGCAGCCAGTGCCGGGGCATCGTTGATGCCGTCGCCGGCCATCGCCACGCGCCGGCCTTCGGCCTTGAGGCGGGCGACCAGATCGGACTTGTCCTTCGGTCGCACCTCGCCGTGGACCTCGTCGATGCCCAGTTCTGCGGCCACGGCCTTGGCCGTGCTCAGCCCGTCGCCGGTGGCCATCACCACGCGAATGCCGGCGCGGTGCAGGGCCTCGATGGCGGCGGGCGTGGAGTCCTTGATCGGGTCGGCAACGGCGAGCAGGCCGCCGAGTCGGCCGTCGACCGACAGGTACATCACGCTGGCACCCTGATTGCGCAGACGCTCGGCAGCCTCCGACAGGGCATCGACGTCGACGCCTTCCTCCTGCATCAGGGCGGTGTTGCCCAGTGCGAGACGCCGGCCCTCGACCCGACCGCGCACGCCGATGCCGCTGGCCGATTCGAAATCCTCGACGGCGGCCAGGGCGATTTCGCGCCGACGCGCCTCGGCGACGATGGCCTCGGCCAGCGGGTGCTCGCTGCCCTGGTCGAGTGCGGCGGCCAGGCGCAGCACTTCGTCTTCGGATGCTTCGGCACGCTCTGCCCCGGAGTCGCCCTTTCCTTCCGGACTGACTGAGAAACCCGGTGCCACCGCGATCTCGCGGAAGCCGGGTTTGCCGACCGTCAGGGTGCCGGTCTTGTCGACGATCAGGGTATCGATGCGGCGCAGGGTTTCGATCGCTTCGGCATCGCGGAACAACACGCCGGATTGCGCCGCCCGGCCGGTCGCCACCATCACCGACATCGGTGTGGCCAGGCCCAGCGCGCACGGGCAGGCGATGATCAGCACCGACACGGCATTGAGCACGGCAAACACCCAGCTCGGCTCCGGCCCCAACAGGCCCCATCCAATGAACGTGCCGACCGCCACGGTGAGCACCGCCAGCACGAACCAGAACGCCACCCCGTCGGCCATCCGCTGCATCGGCGCACGGGTGCGCTGGGCCTGCGCCACCAACTGCACGATCTGGCTGAGCACGGTCTCGGCGCCGACTTTCTCGGCGCGGATCACCAGACTGCCGGTGCCATTCAGGGTTGCGCCGATGACCTTGGCGCCCGGTGCCTTGTCGACCGGCATCGGCTCGCCGGTGAGCATCGACTCGTCGACATGGCTGCGGCCTTCCAGCACCTCGCCATCGACCGGCACCTTCTCGCCGGGCCGCACCCGCAGACGGTCGCCGACGTGCACGTGCGACAGCGGAATGTCCTGCTCGCCGCCGTCGTCGTCGATCCGTCGCGCGGTTTTCGGCGCCAGGCCGAGCAGGGCCCGGATCGCCGCCGAAGTCTGCGAGCGCGCCTTCAGCTCAAGTACCTGGCCGAGCAGGGTCAGCGAGACGATCACCGCTGCGGCCTCGAAGTAGACGCCGACCCGACCGTGTTCGCGGAACGAGGCCGGGAACAGCTCCGGCGCCAGCGTCGCCGCCACGCTGTAGATGAAGGCCGCAGATACGCCGATGCCGATCAACGTCCACATGTTCGGGTGGCGGTTACGGATCGAGCGCGCGAAGCGCACGAAGAACGGCCAGCCGGCCCACAGCACCACCGGCGCGCTCAGCACCAGCTCAAGCCAGGTGCGCAGGCCAACCGGAATCGCATCGAAGCGGTGTCCAAACATCGCCAGCACGAGCACCACGACGGTCAACGGCAGCGTCCACCAGAACCGGCGGCGGAAATCGATGAGTTCCGGGTTTTCCTCCTCGTCCATCGACGGCAGCATCGGCTCCAGCGCCATGCCGCAGATCGGACAGTCGCCGGGCGCATCGCGAACGATCTCCGGGTGCATCGGGCAGGTGTAGCGCGTGCCCGGCGGCGCGTCCTTTGCCCCGTCGCCTTCCTCGGGTTCGAGGTAGCGACCGGGATCGGCAGCAAACCTGTCGCGACAGCGCGCCGAGCAGAAGTGATAAGTCTGCCCGTCGTGCTCGTGCCGATGCGGCGTGGTCGCCGGATCGACCCGCATGCCGCAGACCGGATCACGGGCCTTGCCGTCGTCGTCGGATTTACGTTGTTCGGTCACCTGATTCTCGGTCGACATGTCGCCTCCAGGTTCAGTGGTGGGCCCGATCGAAGCGAGTCCGAAGTGGGCGCGGCAACGCCTGGCGGTCGTTGCCGGTGAGATTGAAGCGTCCGCGCACAAGGCTGCGGTTGCCGTGCGAAAGTTTGCAATTGCTCATTCACTGCGCTCCAGCGGCAGCGCGGTGCCGGTCTGGCGGCTCAATTCGATGCGGGCCAGCCAGCGGGCCTCGCTGGCGTCGAGCTGGTCGAGGGCCAGGGCGAGCAGGGCATCGGCGGCGTCGAGTACGGTGAAGCGATCGCTGAGGCCATCGCGATAGTTGCGCTCGTGCTGGGCCAGCAGGCTGGCCAGTTCGGGCTGGACCTGATCGCTGAGCTGCTGGAGACGGTTGTGCTCGCGCTGCCAGTCGGCGAAGGCGCGGTCGACGCCGGCGGCGATCTGCCGCTCGCGGGCGGCGATGCGGGCCTCGCTGGCGGCCAGGTTGGCTTCGGCGCCGGCCAGCCGGGCCTGGCCCTGGTCGAACAGCGGCACGGTCAGCGCGATTTCGGCGCCCAGCGCGCCGACGCCGTCGGCTTCGCGCTCGCCGGCCACGCCCACACCCAAGGAAGGCAGAAGACGCCAGCGCTCGATCAGCGCCAGCGCCTCGGCATCGCGCAGGGCATTGGCCTGCGCGGCCAGCAGGTCGAGGCGCAATCCGAGCGCGGCGGCGCGCAGGGCCTCGGGCGAGTCGGGTTCCGATGCCGGTTCAGGCGCGCTGTCGGGCAACTGGATGCCACTGGCCGATGCCAGGCCCAGCGCTTCGGCCAGCGCGGCCTTGCGGGCGGTGGCATTGTCGTTCGCCTCCAGCGCCATTTGCAGCAATCGGGCCGATTGCGCCACGCGGTCGGTGGCCTGGGTCTGGCTCAGTGCGCCTCGACTGGCCAGGGCGCGGGCCAGTTCGGCGCGCTCCATTGCCAGATCGCCGCGCTGTGCCCAGATGCTGGCCCGCTCACCGGCCGACACCGCCTGCGCGTAGGCGGCTTCGGCGCGCCAAAGGCGATCCATGATGGCGGCTGCGGTGGCAAATGCCCGGGCGCGCTCGTCGGCCTCGGCCTGGGCCAGGCGGCGACCGCGAGTGAACACCGCGATCAGGTCCTGCATCAGGCCATAGTCCAGCATGGTCACGCCCGACACGCGGCCGGCCTCCATGCGCATGGCCATCAGCCGGAAGCTCGGGTTGGGCAACAGCCCGGCCTGCTCGGTGGCGGCCCGCTGGGCGTCGAGTTCGGCCAGCAGCGCGAGGATTTCCTGATCGGCGAGCGCCGCCACTTCCAGCGCGGCGGCGGTGTCCAGGGGTTCGGAGAGCAACGCGGCCAGCCGTGCCTCGCGCCAGGCCTGATCGCGATCCGAGCCGGTCCACACGCTGCCGCCCAGGCCGATGGACACCGCCTCGGCCACGGTTTCCCGGGGTGGTGGGGTGGATGGCCGGGACGCGCAGGCCGACAGCAAGGTCATCAGCAACAGCAGCGCGATGCCGCGCGCGATCGGCGCGGCTGTGTGCGCAGAATGCGAGGCTGCCGACGCGGGGCAGGGCGGTTGTACGCTCATTCGGTGGATTCCTTGAGAGGATGTGCGGCGCGAGGTTGCGCCAATTGGCGGGCCAGCCACAGCCGGTAGATCGCCGGGATCACCAACAGCGACAGCAACGGTGCGCTCAGCATACCGCCGAGCATGGGCGCCGCGATGCGCTGCATAGTGGCCGCACCGGCGCCTTCGGCCAGCATCACGGTGGTCAGGCCGGCGACGATGGTGAACACGGTCATGGCCTTGGGGCGGATGCGTTTGAGGGCGCCATCGGTGAGCACCTCATCGAGCGTGTCCAGGCTCAGCCGGCCGCTTTCGCGGGCGCGGCGCACCGCGACATCCAGATAGATCAGCATCACCACGCCGAACTCGGCGGCCACGCCGGCCAGGGCGATGAAGCCGACCGCCACCGCCACGGAGAAGCTGTAGTCCAGCGCCCACAGCAGCCAGATGCCGCCGACCAGCGACAGCGGCACCGACAGCATCACGATGCTGGCCTCGGCGATCCGGCCGAAGGCGAAATACAGCAGGGCGAAGACGATGACCAGGGTCAGCGGCACGGCGACCCACAGGCGGGCCTCGGCGCGCTGCAGAAACTCATAGCTGCCGGCCCAGCCGATGGCATAGCCGCTGGGCAGGCGCAGCTGCTCGCCGAACACCGCCTCGGCGCGCTCGATGTAGCCGCCCAGGTCGGCGCCGGGTTCGAGGTCGACGAAGACGTAGCCGGCCAGGCGGGCATTTTCGCTGCGGATCATCGGTGGCCCGTCGACCACTTCGATGCGGGCCAGCGTGCCCAGCGCAGCCTGGGCGCCGGACGGCGAGTGGATCGGCAGCAGGGCCAGGGCTTCGGGGCTGTCGCGCCAGGATTGCGGCAGGCGCAGCGCCATCGGATAGCGTTCGCGGCCCTCTACCGCCCGACTGACCGGCGCACCGCCGATGCTGTTGGCCAACAGGTTCTGCATCTGTTCCATCGACAGGCCGAAACGCGCCAACGCCTCGCGATCGGGTTCGATTTCGATGTAGCGGGCGCTGGCGGTGCGTTCGGCGAACGCGGAACGGGTGCCCGGCAGGCCTTGCAGCAGCTCGGCGATGCGTTCGGCCTCGCGGCTGATGCCGGCCAGGTCCGGCCCGGTCACGCGCACGCCCAACGGGGTGCGGATGCCGCTGACCTGCATGTTGATCCGGTTGAGGATCGGCGGCACCCAGGCGTTGGTGACGCCGGGCAGTTTCACCGTGCGGTCGAGTTCGGCGACCAGATCGTCGGCGCTCAGGCCGGGCCGCCACTCGCTTTCGGGCTTGAAGCGGATCACCGTCTCGATCATGGTCAGCGGCGCCGGGTCGGTGGCGGAATCGGCGCGGCCGATCTTGCCGAACACGGTATCGACCTCGGGCACGGTGCGGATCAGCCGGTCGGTGCGTTGCAGCAGCGCCAGCGCCTCGGCCGGCGACAGCGAGGGCAGGGTGGTGGGCATGTACAGCAGGTCGCCTTCTTCCAACTGGGGCATGAACTCGCTGCCCAGACGACTCCACGGCCAGGCGCTGACCAGCAGCAGGGCCACCGAGAGCGCCAGCACGGCACGCGGCCAGCGCAGCGCCAGCGCCAGCGCCGGGCGATAGCCGCGCATCAGATTGCGGCTCAGCCATTGCTCGCTCTCGTCGACGAAGTGGCCACGGATCCAACTGCCCATCAGCACCGGCACCAGGGTGATCGACAGCACGGCGGCGCTGACCATGGCCCAGGTCTTGGTCCAGGCCAGAGGGGCAAACATGCGCCCTTCCTGTGCTTCAAGCATAAACACAGGAATGAACGATAACGCTATGATCAATAATGAAAAGAACAATGCAGGCGCAACCTCGATGGCGGCCTCGCCGATCACCTTCCAGCGCGCCTCGCCCTCGACCTCGGCGCCGTTGTTCTCGTGCCGCCAGGTTTCCAGATGCTTGTGGGCGTTCTCGATCATCACCACCGCCGCATCGACCATGGCGCCGATGGCGATGGCGATGCCGCCCAGCGACATGATGTTGGCGTTGAGGCCTTGCCAGCGCATGATGGCCAGCGCCGCCAGCACGCCCAGCGGCAGGGTGATGGCCACCACCATGGCCGAGCGAAAGTGCCAGAGAAACAGCGCGCAGACCAGCACCACCACGATCAGCTCTTCGATCAGCTTGCTGGTCAGATTGCCGACGGCGCGGGAAATCAGCGCCGAGCGGTCGTACACGGTGACGATTTCCACACCGTCGGGCAGGCCGGCACGCAGGCTGTCGAGGCGCGCCTTCACTGCGTCGATCACTGCCTTGGCGTCGCCGCCGTCGCGCATCACGATGATGCCGCCGACCGCCTCGCCCTCGCCGCCGAATTCGCTGATGCCGCGCCGCGGGGCAGGGCCGAAGCGAATTTCGGCGACATCGCGCAGCAGCACCGGCTGGCCGTCGACCTGCACCCCGGTCGGCACCGCGCCCAACGCCTCCAGCGACTGGATGAAGCCGATGCCGCGCACCGCGTATTCGGCTTCGGCAATCTCGATCACGCCTCCGCTGGATTCCCGGTTTGCCGCACGCAGGGCGGCCGTAAGCTGATCGAAGCCGATGCCGTAGGCCTGCAGGCGCAGCGGATCGATGATCGCCTCGTACTGGCGCACGAAGCCGCCGACCGACGCCACCTCGGCGACGCCGGGCACCTGCTGAAGTTCGAAGCGCAGAAACCAGTCCTGCAGAGAGCGCAACTCGGCCAGATCGTGCTGGACGGTTCGGTCGATCAGCGCATATTGAAAAACCCAGCCGACACCGGTTGCATCCGGCCCGAGTTGCGGCTCGACCCCGGCGGGCAGCTCGCTGCCGACCTGGGAGAGATACTCCAGCACCCGCGAGCGCGCCCAGTACAGATCGGTGCCGTCCTCGAAAATGATGTAGACGAAGGAATCGCCGAACATCGAAAACCCGCGCACTGCGCGGGCGCCGGGCACCGCCAGCATGCGGGTGGCGATCGGGTAGGTGACCTGATCCTCGATGGTCTGCGGCGTCTGGCCGACCCAGGAGGTGCGCACGATGACCTGGGTATCGGACAGATCGGGGATGGCATCCAGGGGCAGCGTGCGCAGGCTGAACAGGCCGAACAGGGTCAGCAGCACCGCGGCGACCAGCACCACGCCGCGATGCGCCAGCGAGGTGCGGATGATGCGCTCAATGAGCATGGCCGCGCTCCGCCGGCGCGGCCGGTTTTTCGGGGCTCATGGGTTCGGCCGCAGACGGCTCACGGTGATCGCTGTGCGCATCGTGATCGGGCTCGCTGCCCGATGGGTCGGCTTCCGGCGCGCGCATGCGGCGCATGCCGCTGCGCAGTTCGGCTTCGGAGTCGAGCAGGAACTGGCCGGAAACCACGATGGCATCGCCGTCGTCGAGGCCTGAACGCACTTCGATACGGTCGTCGTAGCGCTCGCCCAACTCGACATCGACCGACTCGAAATTGCCGGCGTCGGTCTGCTTCACCACTCGCGCGCCGGCGCCGGTGCGGATCACCGCTTCGGCCGGTATCAGCAGCACGCCATGCCGCAGCGCGCCCGACAGTTCGGCGTTCAGCCAGGCACCGGGCGGCAGGCGCTGGGTGGATTCGTGAAGCACGAAGCGCAGCGACTGGGTCTGGCTGACCGGATCGGCCTGCGGGTAGAGGAATCCCGCTTCGCCCAGCCATTCGGTTCCGGGCCGACCGGGCAGTTCGAAGCGCGCACCGACCGGGTAGCCAAGCGATTCGGCCTGGCCGGGAAACAGCCGCGCATCCACCCAGACCCGGTCGCGCGCGACCACTTCGAGCAGCGGCTTGTCCGGCGTTGCGCGGCCGCCGTGGTGAATGGTGATCGCGACCACTGAACCCGACACCGCCGCCCGCAGCGGCAGCCGCCGCTTCGAGACGCCTGAGGCCCGGACCGCATCGATGTCGGCCTGGGCGATGCCCAGCCGGCGCAATCGCTCGATGGCGCCGGGAGCGGCAGCCTCGGACAGCAGCATTTCCTCCTGCGCCTGAACCAGCACCGGACTGTAGATCTCCGCGAGAATCTGGCCGGCCTCGACGGGCTCGCCCACCTCGTGCACATGCAGCCGCTCGACCCAGCCCTCTGTGCGGCTGAGCAGCATCCATCGGCTGTCCGGGTCGGCCCGGACTTGCGCGCTTGCGCGCAGCCGGGACCTGACCGAATCGCGCTCGACCCGCCCCAGCCGCATCCCCAGCGTTTGCTGCACGGCCGGCGAAACCGCGATGCCGTGGGCAGCTCCGGCTGCGTCGGCATACATCGGCACCAGATCCATATCCATGAATGGCGACCGGCCCGGCGCGTCGAAGTGCACTTCGGGGCGCATCGGGTCGTACCAGTACAGCACTTCCGGTTCGGCACGGCTCGCCGACTTGGCGTGGCTTTTCGCATCGGATTGCTCCGACGAATCGGACACGGCGAGCTTTTCGGCGCAGGCGGCCACCGACACCATCACGGACAGGAGCAGCAGACGCGGCAGCGCGTTTCGGATCGAACCTAGGGTCATGACGATTTCCAACTGACAGCAGGAGCGGCCGGGGCGGTGGAGCGACCCGGATCGGTCTGGCGATCAGGCGGAAATCGGGGGTCGCAGGGCGCGCGGCAGGCTGGGCGAAGGGTTTTCGAGGTTCGCTGCCGAGACCGGCACGCTGCGGCCAGTCGGAGCCGGCGACATCAGGCTGGGCGTGAGCGCGACCTGCCAGGACGAGGCGCTGCACAGCGCTTCGCAGTTGCCGGGACACAGTTCGGCGCCGGTCAAGCAGGTGCTGGGGTCGGAACCATCGCAGCACGACATGCCGCTGCTGACATGGGTCTGGCTTTCTTCATGACCGGCTTCATGACCGGCAGGCGCAACTTGGTCGAGTTCGGCGTCCATGGTGTGATGGCACAGGGCAGGGCCGGAGGCTGCAGCAAGCGAAGCCCAGACACCGGTCGAAAACACCAGCGAAACCGCCAGCAGCAGGCGACTGGCGATAAAAAACAAGCGCTTGGCGAATACCCTGGACACCGGATCAGTATACCAGTGTGCGCGGGCAGACCAAGGCCCATGCAGGTCGGCCCGCTGAACCGCTAGAGCAGCGCTGCCACATGCTCGAACACATCGACCGACGGGTGATTGACCAGATCCTTGCCGAGCCAGTGCTCGATCGACAGCGCCGTGGCTGGGTCGAGTTCCGCTTTCAAGCGGCTGCCGAAGCGGGCAGGGGCCACGATGATCAGCCGCTCGAATCGGCCCTCAGCCTGACTGGTCGACAGAAATCCAGCCAGCTCGGCGGCAAAACGCTGTGCCGCGACAGCCTTTGGGTCAGTGCGCGGCTGAACTGCATGCCGGGTATCGCTGGCGCTCTCCTGCACCCGCGCCGGGCGATCGCTGAAGCCGCTCTGATCGGGATACTGGCGGCCAAGCTCCTTGAAATCGGCCATTTCGACCAGGGCACGGCCATCCTCGCGCGGAGCAAACACCCGCGCCAGCCCGGCATCGGCGACCACCACCCATGTTGCACTGACTTTGTCGTCTCGCATGGCTGTCCTCTCCCGGTTTGCCCGCCCAGCCTGGACGGTGCCGCCATTATCCGAGGCCGGCCGTGGTGCAGCATTGACGGGCGTCAGTTCCGGCTTCGCTCGTCCACCGGTGGCGCAATCGGTGCAGCGAAAAAGGCCAGCGGGTATAGCGCGATGCGCCCCGCCAAACTGCGCGGTGAGGCGCAATGGCCGCATTGGCGCTACGATTAGGTGCGGGTTCCTTGATCCGGATCGCACCCGTTTCGCGTCAGCGCTGAGCCGTCCTCGATTGCTTGGCGCCTTGGCAGCGCCGCCGCCCCCGGTTATCGCGGGGACGATACTATTCGACTATCCACGTCGCCCGCATTGGAATGAATGCCGTGAATATCGAGAACCACCGCGTCTATGATCTGGCCCATTTGCGGCATTTGTGCGCGGCCTGCGGCTTGCGCGACCTGTGCCTGCCGGGCGGATTGGATGCCGAGGGACTGCGCATGATCGACTCGGTGATTCAGGACAAACGCCCACTCTCTGCTCGCGATACGCTCTACCACGCAGGCAGTCCGCTGGAGGGGCTGTTCATCGTTCGCTCCGGGTCGTTGATCAGCTCGATTTCGACTGAGAACGGCGATGTGCAGATCGTCGGCTTTCATTTGCCGGGCGAAGTCATCGGCCTCGATGGCCTGGCTCAGCATCGGCACGCCTGCACCATGATTTCGCTGGAGCGGACCCAAGTCTGCGCGCTGTCGATACACGCGATTCACGAGGTCGTTGCAGAAATCCCCTCGCTCAAGACATGGTTTCTCGACCTCATCGGGCGCGAAACCATGCACGATTACGAACACGTCGCCATGATGGGCAAACGCCTGGCGCACGAGCGTCTGGCCAGTTTTCTGCTCAGCTTCTCGCATCGCCACGAGCGCATCAAGCGCGATCCATTCCGGCTCAAGCTCACCATGTCGCGCAGCGAGCTGGGTAATTATCTGGGCTTGGCAGAGGAAACCATCAGCCGGTTGTTCAGTCGGTTACAGGACAAGGGGCTTCTCGACGTTTCCCGCAAGCAGGTAGTCATCGTCGACATCGACGGCCTGGCCGCGGAATGCGGCGGGCAGCGTTATCCGCCGGTCGTGGCTGGGGGAACCGAGCGTGCGCAGCGTGCTGGCACCTAGATTGGTCGGGTAGGGCGAGGGTGCCATCCGGCGAGGTCGGTCCGCTGGCTTCGATCGCGGCATCCGCCTTGCCCGATAAGGGTCAATCCGAATGGCTTGAGGCGCGTCAAGCCCTGGCGCCTGGTTTCGGCCGAAACTGTTCAGGTCACCGTGACGTGGAGTCGTACCTTTGGAGCTGACCTATCTGTTCTGGTTGCTGCTTCTGGTTTCGCTGTTGCAGCCGCTGTTTCGCCAGCGTCTGCTGGAGGCCGCCCGTCGCCGTCTGCGGATCGAAATCGAGAACGCGCACGGAAGCCGGGTGATCCTGCTGGTCCATCGGCAGGAGACCATGAGCCTGTTCGGAATCCCACTGATGCGCTACATCGACATCCAGGATTCCGAAGAGGTGATACGGGCCATCCTGCAAACCGACCCGGATCGCCCCATCGATCTGATCCTGCACACGCCGGGTGGGCTGGCGCTGCCGTCATTGCAGATTGCGCGTGCCATCGCGCGGCATCCGGGCACCGTGACAGCCTACGTGCCGCATTACGCGATGTCCGGCGGCACGCTCATTGCGCTGGCGGCCGACCGGATCGTGATGTGTGAACACGCAGTTCTCGGGCCGATCGATCCGCAGATTGGCGGTTATCCAGCGGCGTCGATTCTGCGTGCGGTCGCGCGCAAGGAGGCCAAGGATGTCGATGAAGAGTTTCTTGTTCTTGCCGATCAGTCGGAGTTGGCCGTCGCCCAGCTTCGACGCGCAGTCCTGACGATACTGGAGCCACGGCTGCGAGAAGACTTGGCCGAGAATGTCGCGCGGGTACTTTCCGAGGGCCAATGGACTCACGACTACCCGATCACGCCGTCCGAAGCCGCCGGCCTTGGCCTGACCGTGGAAACCGCCATGCCCGACAGCATCCTGCACATGATGAGCCTGTATCCTCAGCCGCTCCGGCGCACGCCAAGCGTCGAGTACGGCAGCCGCCGACGGCCGCCGCCCGAACCGGAACAAAAGCCCGCTTTGCCCGAGTGACTCGGCGCTGAGCGCGGACACACATGCGGCCACGGCGCGGGTTGCTTGGGCGTTGGCGGGGCATCTGGTTGGGGCGGCTGGCGTAGCCGTTTCTGCGTCACGTGCCGCGGAAAAACAGAGGCCAATTCAGTCGAACGCGGAACACAGCAGGCTGGCCCCGTCGGAGCGTGGATAACCTTTGGAGCGCATTGGTTGCGCGCGAGTCAGCTATTTGGAGAATGACGGCAATGACGCGTTTTGACGAAAGTGCGCTGCGAGCGCTGGCCTGGCCGGATGACCCGATCCCGCTCGATTGGTTGCTCGAAGCGGAAGGGGCGATCAGTTTCCTACTGGACAACGCCGGGCGGGATGAGATCGTGATCTACGCGAGTGCCGGCGCCGTTTACATCCACGGAGTGCTAGCACCTACCGCGCAGATTTCGCCTGCCGATCAGGATGATTTGCTCAACGCATACGTCACGCCTGAGGATAGCTGGTGCATCCAGAAGGCCTGGGGCGGCGGGGAAGGGCACCGGATTTATCTGGATCCGCCCATGAGCCATTCGGGCGCCAAGTCCTTGGCAGGGGGCGAGAAGCTGATTTTCCGTCGCTCCTTCCATGGGGTGGCCGAATCGCGGTGGCCGCTCGAGCTTAGCCAGAAGTTCGTCCACAGCCTGGGCGTGTACTGGGTCGAGGAGCGCAACGCGTTTTGCCGGCTCGACAACAAGGGTGACATCGAAGATGTCATCCGGGTCATCTGGCTGAAGAACGACCACGGCGAGAGCAGCGCGGTCGTCGTCACGGTGCTGATCAAGGAGCTGGTGACCTACATGGCGCTGGCTGAGATGTCGCTAGTGCTGAAGTTCGATTTCACGCGCACCGACCCAAAGGCCTTCGGAGGGTGGGCGCAGGAAGGCCAAGCCATGCGCAGAGCGCCGGACCTGTTCTACAGCGTCGGGCGCACGGGAAATGCCAGCTACGCCAACGGCTGCATGATCATGCGCACGGGCCTGACCGTGGAGCAGTTGGTCCAGGAGTGGAAAGACGAAGACGATCCGAAGGCGAGGAAGTTCGCCACATTCAAGATCGTCGACTGGAAGAACGATCGACAGATCGAGATATCCTGCGCGCCGAAGTTCTTGTCGAACTGTTTCGAAATGGAACCGACTGAGAAGCCCTTCGAGATATCGCCTGCCTTCTTTCGGCCGGAAGTCCTGATGCGCTTCAAGAGCGACCCGGAGAAGTTCGACCTGACCGATCGCACGATCAGCTGTCGTAACGCGTGGTACTTGAGGACCTACGACATCAACGAGGCTGGACAGGTGCATACCTACATCGGCTACCTCGCCAATCTGCCGTACGAAGAGCAGCTGTACTGGCAGTCGTTCAACGAATGGCCCAAAGGACCCATCTCCAAGCGCGCCTTCGAGAACGATTTCGAAGGCAAGTTCAGCAGCGAGTACGACCCGCTGTGCATGATTAAGTACAAGATTCGCCAGCTCGACGAAAGGCCGCCTGCCTGGTGGAAGGCGCGCGGCGACTCTTTGCTCGACGCTGCGCACTATCCGGCGACCGATTCGGTGTCCGAATGGGGCAATGAAATTCTGGCGCTGGATCAAGTGCTGATCGAGGGCTTCTTGAGCAAGTCGCTCAGGCAGTTGGCTGAGGGGGCCGGGCGCCCCGTCGAAAAGCAGTGGCAGTCGATCCGACTACTACAGGATCTGCTCGAGGCACACGGACGGACGGTGGATGACGCGAGGGCGGTGGTCGAACCGCTGGCCACGCTGCATGCCTTGCGTAGCAAACTCAAGGGCCACGGTGCACCGAGCGAACGGACGGAAGCGGCAAAACGCGCCCGGACCGAGCACTTGACTCTGCGTGCCCACTTCAGAGCGCTTGCCGCTGGATGTGATCACGCCTTTGTGGCTGTGCTCAAATCGCTGGGTTCGACCATCGATCTCGGATGATTGACGATCTGGAGAAGTTCTGGGTTTTCGGAGCAGAACGCTAACGTCTGATGGCGGTTGCCAAGGAGTATTGAGTGACAGGTCGTCGACAACGAGTTCCCGGATGGGAAATGCGATGTCGATGCTATAGTTTACATAATATACATTATGCGCAGTTTACGGCCTGAGCCTTTCGAGATTGGTCTCTTCTTTGCTCACTATCTTGCCAACCCGCACAATCCCAAGCGTACAGCCGGCTCGGTCAGGCGGCGCTGCCCAAGGCCGACGCGCCGGGATCCGCAATGTCCGGCAGTTCGAAGCTGATCCGGCAGCCTCTTCCGGGGCCATCAGACACTGCGGTGATCGTTCCGCGGTAACGATCGACGATGCGCCGGCAGATCGCCAGCCCCAGTCCAAAACCCTCGAAACGGTCACGTCCATGAAGTCGGGTGAACACGCCAAAGACGCGCTCCAGATCTGCGGGATCGATGCCGATTCCGTCGTCGGATATCTCGACCCGCCACAACCGATCCTTTGTCGTACTGCTCACGATGATGCTTGGCGGCGCGTCTGGCTTGTGAAACTTGAGTGCGTTGCCGATCAAATTCTGAAAGACCCGCACCAACTGAAGGCTGTTGACCGAAACCACTGGCCACTCGCCTGAGGTTTCGATCCGGGCGTTCGACTCGCGGATCGCCGGTGCCAGGAAAGCCAGTGCCTCGTCCAAGGCTTTGTTGCTGGGAAATGTCTCGATATCGTCGTTGCCCGAGCCAACCGAGGAGTATTCCAGTAGTTGCACCACCATGGCGTCCATTCGTGCCACAGCCGCCCGTGCCCTTCGAAGGTGATCTGCCGCTGCCGGTGTCAAGCCATCCGGCGAGCGGCGCTCGACAAGATCCAGATGTCCCGACACAGCCCTCAGCGGCTGTCGCAGGTCATGGGATACGGCCGATGCAAACTGCTGAAGTTCGGCGTTGGATTGCCGCAACTCGCGCTCAAGACGGAACCGGGTCAATGCAGTCTGAATCGTGGTGTGAACCTCATCGGCCTGAAACGGCTTGACCAGGTAGCCGTAGGCGCCCGCCTCGCCGGCATCATGAAGGCAGCGCCCGTCGGCAAAAGCAGTCAGGAACACTGTCGGGATGTCGCAACGCGTTCGCAGTGAGCGGACTGTGTCGATTCCGCTGAGCTTGCCGGCCAGCCGAACATCCATGAGTATCAGGTCGGCGCCGCTGTTCGGAATCTCCTCGATCGCGCGCTCGCCGCGGGCAGCATGCCCGCAGATAATGTAGCCTCGATCCTGAAGACGATCCTGCAGCTCCATGGCGATGAGCGCCTCGTCCTCTACGATGAAAACCTTGACTGCACCCGGCTGAATCATATCGCCTCGTTTTCTGCAGCGGAGCGAACCGACCAATCCGATGACGGCTCGGTTTCGATGATGCCCACATTGCGGATCGGACTGACCGGCGCGACGGCCGGTTGAATATACGGAAACCTGACCTGCAGGTGTACTCCACCCTGCCCGCTTACTTCAACCGAGCCATCGAGTTGGCGGACAAGACTGCCAATCAACTGCCACCCGAATGACCCGCCGACCGCAGGGTCGAAACTGGCCTCGAAGCCGACGCCGTTATCGCGCACGCTCAGTGAAATCTCGTCGTCGAGCTGTTCGACGACAATATCGATCGTGCCGCTTCTGCCCTCAGGAAATGCGTACTTGCGCGCGTTGGTCAGTGCTTCGACCAGGATCAAGCCCATCGGCAACATGATATCAAGAGCCAGTTTCAGCGGGGGCGCAGTGGTGTCGACAACGATCTTCCCCGAGCCCTCCGACCACCAGGAACTGGTCAGATCGCGAACCAATGTTTGTATGTAGTCCTGAAGATCGACCGATGTCAGGTTGGTCGCATAAAGCTTCTCGTGGACCATGGTCATCGCCCTGAGTCGATCCCGGATGGTCTGAAAAGCGTCGCGACCCTGCGGTTCCTGGGCTTTCTTGGACTCGAAGTACAAAAGACTCGAAATGATCTGAAGATTATTCTTGACCCTGTGGTGAATCTCCCGAATAAGGGTTTCCTTCTCTGCCAAAGAGCGGCGCAAGGCGAGCTGCGACTCGATGCTCTCGGTCACGTCTTGCAGGGTTCCGCGCGACAGCAGCGGGCTGCCGTCGGCGCGGTAGATCGTCTCGCCGTGTTCCTCCAGGTAGATTTCCCGATCATCCGGGCGCAGTGCCCGGTGCACCAGCATGTAGGGTTTTCGGTTTTCAACGGAATCCTCGTAAACCCGCTCCATGCGCTCCGCGTATTCGGGCCGCAGCAATGCAACGAATTCTTCATAGCTCGGCGGCTCGCGGTCGAGACTCAGCCCGAGCAACTCGTGCACCTCCCCTGACCAGTCGAGCTTCTCGGTGAACGGGTCATACTCCCAACTCGCGATGCGGGCGATCTTCTGCGCTTGCCGCAATCGCGCCTCGCTGTTGCGCAACTGGGTTTCGACTTCCCTCTGCTCGGTGACGTCCACGCCGATACTCACGATGTAACGTCCCTGCCCGGGCGGACCATCCACAACGCTGTTGAACCACTCGAAGATGCGCGGTTGGCCAGACTTGGTCAGCCAGGTGTTGGCAAATCGCGAAGCAGTAGGAGCACCTGGGCGCATGCATGCCATGAACGCCTTTTTTCGTTCACGTCGATTCTTTCCGGGTGCAGGAATCACGTCCCAATGATGGTGTCCCTGAAGTTCCGCGAAGTCGTATCCAGTCACCCGTTCCGCTACCTGATTGAAGCGCACAACCCTGCCCTGCTCGTCCTGAACCATCACCAGGGTGGCGGCATTGTCGAGCAGGACATTCGAGAAATTGCGCTCGTTCAGCAGCAGCGCCTCGGTGCGCCGGATCTCGCTGACATCCTTGACGATATTGATGCTGTATCGCTGTCCGCTGATGGTCACCAGCGTACTGCTGAGCAAAGCCGGAAACGGGGGTCGGCCTGGAATCTGCAAGGTGGCCTCGAACAACTGGACCACGCCATGCTCGGTCAGCAGATCGACGAAAGCCTGTCGCTCCTCAGGCTTCACCCATGCCGCCAACTCCCTGGGCGTGAGGCCGATCAAATTGCTCCGTTCACCGCCAAACTGGTCGATGGCGGTGCGGCTGGCATCGACGATCACGCCATCCGGAAACGTGGCCAGGGTGATGATGTCCGGGCTCTGATCGAACAATGCACGGTATTTTGCCTCGCTCTCGCGAATCGCGTCGGTGGCCTGCGCGCTACGGATGGCGGCAGCAACGTGGGCGCTGACAAACTCGAGCAATTCGCGGTGCTGAGTCGAATAATGCGCCTCACCGGTGTAACTCTGCACGGCCAGCACGCCGATGGTTTTCCCTCGGGAAATCAATGGCACGCCGAGCCACTCTGCGGGCCGCGCACCAACCACCGACAGGAGTTGTGTCTCGGCACCCTCGGTCGGGTTGACCAATGCAATCAGCTTCGGCTTTCCGCTCTTAAGCACGATTGCGGTCAGGCTGATGTCGTCGAGCGGCTGAGGCGACGGGGCGTCGTCGTATTCATCGAGAAAATACGGAAAGCTGACCAGATCGGTCGTGTCGTCGTAAAGCGCGACGTAGAAGTTGGGCGCCGGCAAGAGTCCGTCGATAATGCAGTGAATCCGCCCGTACAGATCAGGCAGGTCGGCTGCGTGCAGCGCCGCTTCGGCAATGTCGCGCAGCGCCCGCTCGGTTTTCTCGGCGCGTCTGCGTTCGGTGATATCGGTGATCGTCGACTGGGTGCCGATGCACACGCCCTCCTCCATTACGCGGGCCACCTTGACCTCCAGCCAGAGCCGTTTGCCATCGCGCCGCACGCCTTCATATTCGAATCGGTCGGGAACCGATCCGCCGGCCACGCGCCTCAGGTGACGATCCTCAAGCAGTGCGACATACTCCGGCGCCACGTAGTCGGTCAGCCGGATGTCCGGGAGTTCGTTGCGAGTGAATCCGAACAGTTCGAGAAACCGATCGTTGGCAAACACCACGCGACCTTCGGAGTCATCGACGATCAAGGCATCGCTGATCGAAGTCAGCAGTCTCGTATGCCGATCGAGATCGAGGCGCGCTAGGCGCCGGGCATTCGCCTGTTCCGCTTCTCGCAGCACCGCAGGCAGCAGTCGCGCTGGCGCACGGGCATCGATGATGTCGCACACACTGCCGGAGAACAGGCCCAGCGCTCGCTCGGTCTCTTCGGGTTGATGCCAGACGATGACGGGCAGATCGGGAGCCCGGTTTTGTAACCAATCGAGCGGGGACTCGGGTGCCGGTGGTCCGCTGGGCAGCGCATAGATGGCCACATCCCAATCCGATCCAGCGAGGGCTTCATCGGGCTGGTGATCGTCACGGATGCGCTGGCCATTGACGCCCTGCGGAGCGGCTTCAAGCAGGCCGAGAATCTGCCGCTCGTCGTCGTCCCCGTCCAGAACCAGCAGCACGTTTAGTGATCGATTCACGAGCAATGAGCCCTGCCTTGAAGGTTTTGCGACGTAGAGCGCAGCGGGAACGAAAGATATCTCCCTGGCCTGCGCCACGCATTCAATTGAGCATGATGCGCGGCACACTCTTCCACAAACCGGTATCGACCGTCGCGGTAGATACTTTAGTCTGCTTTGCGGCGATCCGCGCGGAGTGCGTTCAGCGTTCCAAAAAGCGGACTCGTCGTGTGATCGAGCAAACCAGTTCGTAGCCGATGGTGCCGGCCAACTCGGCGATGGTCTCGACCGGCAGGCCCTCGCCCCAAAGGATCACCGGATCGCCGACTTTCGCCTCAGGCTGGCTGCGCAGGTCGAGCGTCATCAGATCCATCGAGACCCGGCCTATCAGTGGCACCATCGAGCCGTTGACCAGAACCGGCGTGCCGCTCGGCGCGTGCCTGGGATAGCCATCGCCGTAGCCAATGGCCGCCACGCCGACCGTCATGTCCTCGGGAGCCCGGTAGTCGCCGCCATAACCTATCGGTTCGCCGCGCCGGACGCGGTTGACGGCAATCAAACGGGTGCCGAGCGTCATCGCCGGACGCAGACCGAAATCCATGCCGCTGCGCCCGGCCACCACGCTGATGCCGTACAGCGCGCCGCCGGGGCGCACCCAGTTCTGATGGCTGGCCGGCCAGCCCAGCACACCGGCTGAATTGGCCAACGCACACGCCCCGCCCTGATCGCCGCCCAAAGCCGCCAGCGCGGATTCGAATCGGGCGATCTGATCACCGGTGGCCTGCTCGTCGAACTCGTCGGAGCGGGCAAAATGCGTCATCCAGGCCGGTGGCTGCTGAATCGAGTCGAGCTGCGCCAGGCGTTGCCGGATTTCCTGCGCCCGCTCGGGCGCGAAGCCGAGCCGGTGCATGCCGGTGTCGAGCTTGATCCAGCAACGCAATCCACCGGCACCGGTGGCGCCCGCCGGGCCTGCGGGTTCGGCGGATTCCAGGATCTCCAGCTGGCTGTCGTGATGCAGGACGGGTTCGACATCGAGACGGCGAAGCGCGTCGAGATCTCCGGGTTCGTCGAATCCGGACAGCAGCACGATGCGCTGTTTCAGCCCGGCGGCGCGCAGCCGCTCGGCATCGTCGAGCGAGGCGACGCCGAAGGCATCGGCAGAGTCCAGCGCCCGCGCCACGCGCTCCAGTCCGTGACCGTAGCCGTCGGCCTTGACCACAGCCATCACCGCAGCTGAGCCTGCGTGTTCGCGCAGGACAGCCACGTTGTGTGCGATGGCGTCGAGGTCGACCACCGCAGTGGGCGAGGCCCCGAGCTCGTTCTGTGTCATGTTCGCGGTGTTCATCACTGCACGCGATTCTCCCAGGCCGGGGTTCAGTGAGCGAAATGCTCCTCGTCGGAGAACCCTCCGATCCCCACCTTGTCGAGCTTGGCCAGCACCTCGACCAGGTCGTCCCGCATGGCCCGGGCCAGATTCGCCGAGAAGCCCTCACGCACCACGATGCGCAGGACAGCCACGTCGCTGGCGTTGTCGGGCATCGTGTACGCGGGCACCTGCCAGCCGTAGCTGCGCAGCAGCGCCGAGACGTCGAACACGGTGTACTTGGCGCCCTCCACCAG
>JAXMJH010000085.1:0-9839 GCA_034376725.1 Lysobacteraceae bacterium
CGCGCCGCTCCAGTTCTTTTCGTTGCTCTTGGGTGAGTGTGATCGCAGCAGCCGGTTTCATCATTCGCTCCAAGGGACAGACACGAATATGACCGTGGCAACACCTAATAGTTCACGTATTTCGCAAGCACTACACTAGCCGCCAGCGGGCGGCAGCCAACTGCTCCGGGGTAAACAGAGTCGCGAACTCAGGCTCAAGCATGATCCTTTCCATTGTGAGATCGGCGCGATCTCGTCCGATCAATTCACGAAAGCCGTCATGGAACTCGCCACTTACAACGAGACGAGCTGCTGTAGCTTGGGCTCCGATGTTGTCGAGCATCTGAGTAAATCGAGTGGGGTGATAGCCCAACTCGTGGCAAATCTGTATCGCAGTGCGGAGGCGCGCGTTGAACTCATCTTCAGTGCTCATCAGTCACTCCAGAAACGTAGCGGGAGGCCAAGAAGGGGAGGGCTTCAGCCGGCGGAGCCTGCGCCGTGCGCCGGTTGCACGATTATCTCTGAAGCCACGCGCCCGGCTCCCTCTTGTGATGAAACACCGCAACGACAAGTAGACCCTCGTTGCTCGGACGAAAGAGTACCGAATAAGGGAATCGACGAAGCAGCACCCGCCCGCACTCACCCTCGATGAGAGGGTACGCCTCCGGTGTGCGAGCGGCCGATTCAACGGAAGCCTCGATCGCGCGAGCAAACTCGAGACCGAGCCCCGGAGCCTTCTGCTCGTACCACGCCCTGGCTTCCAGAACCTCAGCCAGCGCTTCAGGCCTGAACGCGACCCGCATCAGTGGTTGCGTTGAAACAACTCAGAGCGGACCTGCTCCCATGGAATGGCTGAACCCGGCTCGGCATCATGGGCTGCAAGCCGGCGCCGGATCTCCTGACGCTGCTGCTCCGAAAGCTGCACCGCCGTCGGGCTTTCGGCAACGATGCTGTCCCAGATGTCCTCGACGAGCTGGATACGTTCGGCGATGGAAAGCTGCGAAAAATCGGGCTTGGGCTGGCTCATGCGAAGGAGTGCACGACAACTCCGCCCGTGTCGGCCAATTGAGATGGGAAGCAGACTCGCGACCCCTCCCTCGCTCGCCACCCGAGATGCAGATCACATACCCGGCGGTTCGATTCGTTCGAGTTGACCTACATCGCCCGAGCGGGTGTCCGAAGCTCGGGGGCGCAAGATCAATCAACTCCTACAGCGCCAAAACGACAGCGCCTGCCTTCGGCAGCAGCTGCTGTCACCCTCTCCCCAACCCCTCTCCCATCAAGGGAGACGGGCTTTAGAAGCGCTGAAGCTTCAGCCCTGCAGATTGTGGCGGGGCTCTGGAGCCCGTCTAAGATAACGACGACCTTCGCACCGACGAGGCGTACTTGCCCGAATGCGGGTCATTCCCGCCGTGGCGCGCTCAGGCGTCGAGGTGAATGCCGCATTCGCGCTTGAGGCCGAAAAAACGGGTGTCTTCTTCGCGCATGCCTTCTCGCCAGGGGCGGGTGGTGTGGACGTCGCCGATCGACAGGTAACCGTCGTGCCACAGCGGGTGATAGGGCAGGCCGTGTTGGCTCAGGTATCGGCCGATGTCGCGGTCGGTCCAGTCGATGATCGGGTGAACCTTCCAGCGGCCCCATTGCAGTTCCAGCACCGACCGCCCGGCGCGGCTTTCCGACTGCCCGCGGCGCAGCCCGGAAAACCAGGTGCGGGCGTCGGCCTGATCCAGCGCGCGGCGCATCGGCTCCACCTTGGCGAGGCGGTTGTAGTGGTTCAGGCCTTCCAGTCCGGCTTCCCATAGTTTGCCGTGGCGGGCCTCGATCCAGGCCGGGCTGAGCTCGGGACGGACGATCTTCAGGTTCAGGTCGAGCTGTTCGCTGAGCTGGTCGATGAAGGCGTAGGTTTCCGGAAACAGAAAGCCGGTATCGACCAGGATCACCGGCAGGTCGGGCCGCAGCCGGGTCATCAGATGCAGCAGCGCGGCCGACTGGGCGCCAAAACTCGAAGACATGACATGCACGCCAGCCAGTCGCTCCAGCGCCCAGCTGGCGCGGGCCTGCGCGCTTTGCCGTTCCAGCCAGGCATTCAGGGTGGCCAGGGCGCGGTCGTCCTCGGCGGCGGTCAGCGGTTCGGGAAGCACAGTGGTCATGACAGCGGGTCCGTAATCGAACGTCAGGGCGGCTCAGCCGGAAGCGGCAGCAGGGTCCAGCACGCCGGTGCGGGTGAGAAAGTCACCGAAGCCCTCGCCCGCGTTGCGCCCGCCTGCGTAGGCGGTCAGCAGCGGCTGGAGTGCGGACAGCAGTTCGGCTTCGTCGAGGTTTTCCCGGTACAGCCGGCTCAGCCGCTGGCCGCGGCCGTCGGCGCCAAGGAACAGGTTGTAGCGGCCCGGCCCCTTGCCGACCAGGGCGATCTCGGCCAGGTACGGCCGCGAGCAGCCATTGGGACAGCCGGAAATGCGCAGCAGGATCGGCGCATCGCTCAATCCGCATTGGGCCAGCAGGGCATCCAGGCGCGCGGTGATGTCGGGCAGGTAGCGCTCGGCCTCGGCCATCGCCAGACCACAGGTCGGCAGCGCCACGCAGGCCAGCGCCTGGCGGGCCAGCACGCTCACCCGGCGATAGGCGTCCAGGCCATGGGCGGCAATCAGCGCGTCGATGGCCTCGCGCCGGTCGGCCGGCACATCGGCGATCAGCAGATTCTGATTGGCGGTCATCCGGAAGTGGCCGATGCCCAGCCGCGCCACCTCGCGCAAACCGGTCAGCCAGGGGCTTTGCGGCCGGTCGATGATCCGCCCGGCGGGAATCCACAGGGTGAGGTGCCAGTGGCCGTTCTCGCCTTCGACCCATCCGTACCGGTCGCCGGTGTGCTCGAACGCGTATGGCCGGGCCGGCGCCAGCGCGAATCCGGCGCGTCGCTCCACTTCCGATCTGAACCAGTCGATGCCGTGGTCGTCGATGGTGTACTTGAGGCGGGCGCGCTTGCGCACGGCGCGGTTGCCGTGATCGCGCTGCGCGGTCATCACCGCTTCGGCGACCGGGATGACCTGATCCGGGGTGACGAAGCCGATCATGTCGGCCAGCCGCGGGTAGGTTTCGGGATCGCCATGACTGGCGCCCATGCCGCCGCCGACGCTGAGGTTGTAGCCAAGCAGCGCGCCGTCCTCGATGATCGCGGTGTAGCCCAGGTCGTGGGCGAACACGTCGACATCGTTGATCGGCGGCACCGCAAAGGCGGTCTTGAACTTGCGCGGCAGATAGGTGGGCCCGTACAGCGGTTCTTCCTCTTCGCCGCTGTCGGCCACCTTTTCTTCATCGAGCCAGATTTCGTAGTAGGCCCGGGTGCGCGGCAACAGGCGGTCGGACAGTTCGGCGGCCTGCCGGTGAACCTCGGCATGCACCGCCGATTGCTCCGGATTGGCGGCCACCAGCACGTTCCGGTTGACATCGCCACAGGCCGCGATGGTGTCGATCAGCGCGGCATTGATGGCCTGCAGCGTGGCTTTCAGCTCGCCCTTGATCACGCCATGAAACTGGAACGCCTGCCGGGTGGTGATCCGCAGGCCGCCGTTTCCGTATCGGGTGGCGATGGCGTCCATCTTCAGCCACTGATCGGGGCTGACCACGCCGCCGGGCGTGCGGGTGCGGATCATGAACTGGTAGTCGGGCTCCAGCAAGGCGCGCCGGCGCTCGTCGCGGATGTCGCGGTCGTCCTGCTGGTAGCTGCCATGGAACTTGAGCAGCACGGTGTCCGGCTCGGCCAGCGCGCCGGTGACCGGATCGGCCAGGCTTTCGAGCAGCGTGCCGCGCAGCCGCCGGCTGTCGCGCTTGATGGTTTCGACCGAGCCGCTCATCAGTAAACGTCCCGCGCGTAGCGGCCCTGCTGCTGCAATTGGCGAAGGTAGTCCTCGGCATCTTCGGCGCTGCGCGCGCCGTGCCGGGAAATGGCGTCGACCAGTGCGCGGTGCACATCCTTGCCCATGGCGATGGCGCCGCAGACATACAGGTGCGCGCCGCCTTCCAGCCAGTCGAACAGCGCGCGGCCGTTTTCCGACAGCCGCTGCTGCACGTAGATGCGCTCGGCGCCATCGCGCGAGAAGGCCAGGTCGAGCCGGTGCAGCCGGCCCTGCTTCAGCGCGCGCTGCCATTCGATCTGATACAGAAAATCCTGGCGGAACCGGCGCGCGCCGAACACCAGCCAGTTGCGTCCGCTGCCGCCCTCGGCGCCGCGCTGCTGAACGAAGGCGCGGAACGGCGCGATGCCGGTGCCGGGGCCGATCATGATCACGTCGCGGCTGGCGTCGGTCGGCAGCCGGAAGCGTTCGTTGGCTTCGACGAACACGTTCAGCGCTGCGCCTTCGTCGAGCCGTGCCAACTGGCCCGATGCCGCGCCCCAGCGGGTGCCGCCGTCCGAGGCATCGCGCACCACGGCCACGGTCAGATGCACGTCGCTGCCGTATTCGGCCGGGCTTGAGGCAATCGAATACAGGCGCGGGGTCAGCCCCGGCAGCGCGTCGACCAACTCCTGCGCCGACCAGGCCGCCGGCCATTGCTCGAACAGGTCGATCGCCTGATGCGACTCGAACCAGGTGCGCAGCGCGGCACCATCGCCGGCCAGTTCGACCAGCGGCGCGGACCCGGCGCGCTCGCCGTGAGCCACCACGAACGGGCGCGACAGTCGGGTCAGTTCGCGATGCCGCTCGAGAGCCTGCGCGAGTCGGGTTTCCCGTCCCGCCACGCTGACCGTGGCCTCGCCATCCAGCCGCAGGGTATCCAGCACCCGCTCGACCAGGGCCGGGGCGTTTTCCGGCCAGATGCCGAGCGCGTCGCCCGGTTGGTAGCTCAATCCCGATCCCTCCAGCGACAGCTCGACATGACGCACATCGCGGTCGCTGCCGCGCCCGGTGATGCGCTGATTGACCAGCAGTTCGGCGGCGAATGGCCGGTCGCGGCCGACCGTCGACGCCTGCGTCGCGGCACGCCGCAGCGGGGTGACCGTGGCCGCCTGCGGCTCGCGGCGCAGCTGCTTGCCGGCCTCGTCCAGTGCCCGCTCCAGCCACGGCGCAGCAACCGGCGCGATATCGACATCGGCCTCGCCGCGCGCCAGCACACGGGCACCGCCCAGCTCGGCCAGCCGCTCATCCAGCCTGCGGGCCACCGCGCAGAACTGCGGATAGCTGGAATCGCCCAGCCCCAGCACGGCGTAGGAAAGTTGCTTCAGCGCGGGCGCCCGACGGCCGGACAGGTGCTCGATGAAGCCCAATGAGTCCTCCGGCGGATCGCCATCGCCCTGAGTGCTGATCACCACATAAAGCAGGCGCTCGTCCTTCAGCTCACGCAGCGGGTAGTCGTCGGCGCGCAACAGACGCACGGCCAGTCCGGCCGCTTCGGCGCGCGTGGCCAGATCCTCGGCCAGCCGGCGGGCATTGCCGGTCTGGCTGCCGTACAGCACGGTCAGCCGGGTCTGCGCCGGGGCGGCTTCCTGGGCGATTGCCGGCGTCGGCTGCTCGGTCTGGCGCCCCTGGGCAAGGCCGGCGGCAAAACCCGACACCCAGATCAAGGCCTGGCTGTCGAGGCCGTCCAGCGCCTGCATCAAGCGTCCGGACTGCTCGGCCGATAGCGGAGGGTGGGATTTCAGGGCAGCGGGCTGGGACATGGTGGCAACGCGGTTTTTGGAACACTGACTCTAGGCCCGCCGGGCGGGCCTGCGGAAAGGAGCAAAGCTCATGGCCTTATTCCTTGCCTCATTCGGCCTTCGCGGCCTACGGTAAATATTCATCGCTTCATCCGCTTAGAAAGATATACTCGTTCCGAACATTCCCCGGTACCGTCCCGAGAACGCCCATGACTGCGGTCAGCTTCGAATTTTTTCCGCCCAAGACCCCCGATCAGCGCGCGCGGCTGGACAAGACCGCCGCCCGCCTGATCAAGCACAAGCCGATCTTCACCTCGGTGACCTTCGGTGCCGGCGGCTCCACGCTCAGCTATACCCCGGAGACGGTTCGCCACCTGCGCGAAACCGGCCTGGACGCGATTCCGCACATCAGCTGCATGGGCGGCAGCCGCGAGGAAATCCGCGATCTGCTCACGCTGTACCGTTCGGTCGGCTGCCGCCGACTGGTCGCGCTGCGGGGCGACCTGCCGTCCGGCATGGCGCGCACCGGCGACTTCCGCTACGCCGCCGAGCTGGTCGAATTCATCCGCGCCGAGCACGGCGACTGGTTTCGCATCGAGGTGGCCTGCTATCCCGAGGTACACCCGCAGGCCGCCGATGCGCTGACCGACCTGCGCCACTTCAAGGCCAAGGTGGATGCCGGCGCCGACAGCGCGATCAGCCAGTACTTCTTCAACGCCGACGCCTATTTTCGCTTCGTCGATGCGGCCAGCGCGCTGGGCGTGTCGGTGCCGATCATTCCCGGCATCATGCCGATCGCCAACTTCAGCCAGCTGCGGCGCTTTTCCGAACAATGCGGCGCCGAGATCCCGCGCTGGCTGCTCAAGCGCATGCAGGCCTATGGCGACGATACCGCCAGCATTCAGGAGCTGGCGGCCGATTTCGTGGCCGACCTGTGCCGGCGGCTGAAGGCGGGCGGCGCGCCCGAGCTGCATTTCTACACGCTCAATCTGGCCCGGCCCACGGTCGAGGTGCTGGAGCGCCTGTGAACCGCTGGCGGCCTGCGCTGCCGATGTTGACGGCCCTGCTGATCGCCGTGGCGCTGCTGAGTCTGGTCACGCCGGCGATGGCGGCGAGCCGGGTCAATCGCTGCCTCGACGCCAACGGCAATACGGTCTACACCGACCGGGCCTGCGAACAGGTCGGCGCGCAGCCGGCAGCCAGCGCGCCGGACCCGGCCGCAGCCGAAGCCCTGGCTCGGTCGATCAAACTGGAGGAAGCGCTGGACTGCGCACAAAACCTGAGCGATTTCAGCGACCGACTGACCCGCGCGCTGAACGCCGGCGACGCGAATGCACTGGCCGCCCTGCACGACTGGGTGAACACCGGCCGCCGCACCGCGCGCTGGATCCTTGCCGACATCGAGGCGCTGCTCACCCCGTCGGGCCAGCAGTACGCCATCGAAATCGAGTCCGACCCGAGCGGCTTGCCGGTCGCGGTGTCGATCTTCTCCGAGACGCAGAGGCGCGCCGATACTGAAGCCCGGCCGGTACGCGGCTACCCGCTTCGCCGCCATGCCGGTTGCTGGTGGCTGTCCCAGGCCTCGCCGAGCAGCGACTGACCGGCGGTCAATTGAAGATCAGCGTCGCCACCGCGCCGCCGGTTTCGCCAGGGGCCATGCGAACCTGCCAGTCGTAGAGCTCGCACAGCCGCAACACGATGGCCAGCCCGATACCGGCGCCCTTTGAGCCGCCCGCACTGGAGCCGCGATAGCCGCGTTCGAATAGCCGTGCGGCATCCTCGGCGCTGATGCCCGGACCGCTGTCCTCGATGATCACCCGGTCGGCCAGCAGCCTGACTCGCACGGTTCCTTCGGCGGTGTACTTGCAGGCATTGCCGATCAGGTTGCCGATGGCGACCGACAGCACCGCCTCGGGCGCATCGACCACGGCCGGTGATTCGACGTGAAGGCTCAGCTCGACCGGTTTGCCGGTGGTCTGGGCGCGATTGGCTTCCAGCAGATGCTCGATCAACCGCACCAGATCGGTCTGCCCCGAGCCGCGCTCGTGGCGCGACAGCATCAGCAGCGCCGTGGTCAGGTCGCTGCTCTGCTGGGCCGCGCGCTCGATCCGCAACAGCCGCTGGCGCATCCGGTCGGAGAGATCGTTCTGGGTAAGCAGCAACTCCGAAGCGCCGCGAATCACCGCCAGCGGCGTGCGCAACTCGTGGCTGACATCGGCGTTGAATTCGCGGTCGCGCTTGACCCGCTCGGTCAGCTGCGCGGCGTAATCGTCGAGCGCGGCGGCCAGCTCGCCGACTTCGTCGTCCGGAAAATGCTTCGCCAACCGTTCGGGGTGATCGCTGTCCTGCAATGCCCGAACCCGGCGCGCCAGATCGGACACCGGCCGCATCACCCGGCGCGAAGACCACAGGCCGACCAGGAACGCCAGGCCGGTGAACACCACCACAGTCACGCTGAGCAGGATGATCAACTGCTGCTGCCCCAGCGCCGCGCGCGACACGTCGTAGCGGATGTAGCCCATCAGGTCGTCGTCGCGTCGCACCGCCAGCTTGTAGTGCCGATCGCGTCCGGCGTTGTCGACCTCGGTCACGTCGTGGACGCCGGTTTCCAGGCTTTGCCAGGCCAATGGCACCCGAAACGCGGTCCGCGCGCTCCAGGTCCAGGCCTCATAGAAACTGAAAGCCGGCGGCTGCTCGGGATCGCGGCGCACCTGCTCGACCATGTTGTCGACCTCGCGCTGCAGCGTTTCCTCGATCAGCTGATTCTCGAACCGGTTGCGCAGCGAAAGCGTGGCCAGCGCGAAGGTGGCCGTCAGGCCGAAGCCCAACAGCAGAAACGAAAGGATGATCCGGCTTCTAAGCCTGTGCCGGTACTGCATCGAGATCGGCGATCCGGTAACCAATGCCGTGTCGGGTATGAATCAGCGCCTTCTCGAACGGTTTGTCGACCGCCGCGCGCAGCCCGTGGATGTGCACGCGCAGGCTGTCCGAATCGGGCAGTTCCTCGCCCCAGACCCGGGTTTCCAGCTCTTGTCGGGTGACCACGGCCGGCGACGCCTCCATCAGCGACTGAAGGATCTTCAGCCCGGTCGGATTGAGCTGCAGGAGCTTGCCCTGCCGATGCACCTCAAGCGTATCGAGGTCGAACTCCAGGTCGCCGACCTGCAGATGCCGCTGGCCGGCGCCCTTGCCGCGGCGGGCCAGTACGTTCAGCCGCACTTCCACTTCCTGCAGCGCGAACGGCTTGACCAGATAGTCGTCGGCGCCGGACTCGAAGCCGGCCAGCTTCTGATCGAGCGCGTCGCGCGCGGTCAGCATCAGCACCGGCGTGTGTTTGCGCGCTTCCTCGCGGAGCCTGCGGCAGACTTCCAGACCGTCCATGCCGGGCAGGTTCAGATCCAGCACGATCGCATCGAACTCGTTGACCACCGCCAGATGCAGGCCGGTGAGGCCATCGGCGGCGAAGTCCACGGTGTGACCGCGATCCTCGAGGTAGTCGCCCAGGTTGGCGGCTATGTCGCTGTTGTCTTCGACCACCAGAATGCGCATGTCGTGTCCCGTTATCTCCGCGTGCGCGGAAGGAAAAAAATACGAAAACGAATCCGCCCTGACGCGGGCCAAGTATAGCCCGCATGACCGCATGACCTGAAAGCACAGGCAACGCCAAGGGCCGCGCCGAAGCCCGGAAAGAAAAGGCCCGGCAGGTGCTCGCGAGAGAACCGGCCGGGCCCAATACTGCCCCGATTGCTACCTGAATCCGAGAGTCTGCCAAGGAGTCGGGGTGAAGCATACGCGTTCAAGCATTAAACCGGAGTTAAGTCCCGATGAGGTTTTGGTTAATTTCGAAAATTTGTCCCGACCCGGCGGGCGATCCCGGCACCTTCGCCCCGCGCCCGTAGCCGGACCACGCGTAGCCCGACCACGCGTAGCCCGGCCACGCGTAGCCCGGCACGAGCGCAGCGAATGCCGGGACCGCCGGATGCTGGATATTCCGGCTCATGGGAAGCCAACATTCCGAACCATGTGAAGCCACGATTCCGGAGCATGTGAAGCCAGCAATCCGGAGCATGTGAGGCCAGCATCAGCGGCACGATTCCGGGTCATGAGAAGCCAGTGCGGGTGCTCGGTTGAGGTGGGTCATCCTCGCGGTCCTTCGACCGCGAGACCACCCATGACTCAAGCGAGGATTCCCATGCGACAGATCCGTGAACTACTGCGTTTGCACTTC
>JAXMJH010000086.1:0-72708 GCA_034376725.1 Lysobacteraceae bacterium
GCGCGCCGGCCGGCGGCTCGCCCTTCGCGAACAGGTTTTCCTTCAGCCCGTGCGTGTGCGGCAGGTGGTCCACATAGGGCAGCAGGGCGCCGAACTGCTTGCGGTTCGGCCCGATGCCGCCGACCGACATGCCGCCGAAGCCGACGCCGTGGTAGCCCCTCTCGCGGCCGATGAACCGGGTGCGCTGGCCTTCGCCGCGGGCACGGTGATAGGCGAGCGCGATCTTGAGCGCGGTATCGACCGATTCCGACCCGGAGTTGGTGTAGAACACCCGGCTCAGCGGAGCCGGGGCGATCTCGGCCAGCCGCTCGGCCAACTCGAAGGCCAGCGGATGGCCCATCTGGAAGCTGGGTGCGTAGTCCATCTCGGCGATTTGCTTCTGCACCGCTTCGACGATCCTGCTGCGGCCGTGGCCGGCATTGCAGCACCACAGGCCGGCGGTGCCGTCGAGAATCTCCCGGCCGTCGACGCTGCGGTAATGCATGCCCTTGGCGCCGTTGAGCAGGCGCGGGGTGGCCTTGAACTGCCGGTTGGCGGTGAACGGCATCCAGTAGGCGTCGAGGTGGGCGGGTGCAGGCTCGGTCAGGCCGGTGGCCTGATGCGGCTGCGGGGCGGAATGGACGGAAGATGGGGCGTTCATGAGGGCTCCTGCGGTCAAGCGCGACGCGACGATGGATTACCAGAAGCAAAACGCTAACAGTGTTGAATAAACTTTACAAGATTCCGCAACTCACGGCGTTTATTTGACCGCCACTGCGCATAGTGTTAAATATTTCGCAACAGCGGCAGCCTCCGCCGCGCTTCTGGAATCCGACCATGGACATCGGTGCGCGTCTGCACACCATCCGCAAGGCCCGTGGCCTGAGTCAACGCGAGTTGGCCAAGCGGGTCGGCGTGACCAACAGCACCATTTCCCTCATCGAGCAGAACAAGGTCAGCCCCTCGGTCAGTTCGCTCAAGAAGGTGCTGGAAGGCATCCCGATATCGCTGGCCGAGTTCTTTACCGCCGACTTCGAGGCCGGCAACGAGGACAGCCCGTTCTTCGCGCCCGAGCGCCAGCCCGACGTGGGCACCAACGAAATTCATTATTTTCTGGTCGGCAAGGGCCGTGCCGACCGTCAGATGTGCATCCTGCGCGAAGTGATGCCGCCGGGCAGCGACACCGGCGACGAAATGCTCAGCCACGACGGCGAAGAAGGCGGTGTAGTGGTCCAGGGCCGGGTCGAGGTCACCGTCGGCGACCAGCTGCGGGTGCTCGGGCCGGGCGAGGGCTATTACTTCGAGAGCCGCCAGCCGCATCGCTTCCGTAACGTCGGCGATGAAGACGCCATCCTGATCAGCGCCAGCACGCCGCCCACTTTCTGAAATCAGTCCGGACTCCGCCATGAACCTGTCCAGCACCAAGCCCACCACTCACGCCGACTGGCTGGCGCGCGCCGCCGCGCTCACCATCCGCAGCCAGGCCTTCATCGACGGCCGCTACGTCGATGCCGCGTCGGGCAAGACCTTCGCCAATCTCAGCCCGGTCGATGGGCGGCTGCTGGGCCAGGTGGCCGAATGCGAGGCCGAGGATGTCGAGCGCGCGGTGGCCGCCGCCCGGCGCGCGTTCAACGATGGCCGCTGGTCGGCGCAGACCCCGGTGCAGCGCAAGAAGACCCTGATCCGCTTCGCCGCCCTGATCGAAAGCCACGCCGAAGAGCTGGCCCTGCTGGAAACCCTGGACATGGGCAAGCCGATCGACGATGCCCTGCACGTCGACATGGCCGCCACCGTGCGCTGCATGAGCTGGACCGGCGAGGCGATCGACAAGGTCTACGACGAGATTGCGCCGACCGGCCCGGACGAGCTGGGCCTGGTGACCCGCGAGCCGTTGGGGGTGATCGCCGCCATCGTGCCGTGGAATTTCCCGCTGTTGATGGCGACCTGGAAGATCGCCCCGGCGCTGGCGATGGGCAATTCGGTGATTCTCAAGCCTTCGGAGAAATCCCCGCTGACCGCGATTCGCGTCGCCGAACTGGCGATCGAGGCCGGCATTCCTCCCGGCGTGCTAAACGTGCTGCCCGGCTTCGGCAAGGGCGCGGGCGAACCGCTGGCCCTGCACATGGATGTCGATGGCATCGTGTTCACCGGCTCCACCGCGGTCGGCAAGCACCTGTTGCAGTGCGCCGGGCGCAGCAACATGAAACGCGCCTACATGGAATGCGGCGGCAAGAGCCCGAATATCGTCTTCGCCGACGCCCCCGACCTGGCCGCCGCCGCACAGGCTGCCGCATCGGGCATCTTCTTCAATCAGGGCGAAGTGTGCACCGCCGCCTCGCGGCTGCTGGTGCAGCGCGACATCAAGGACGAGTTCATCGCCCGGGTGGTGGAGGCCGGCCGCGCCATGCAGCCGCGTCACCCGCTGGAGCCGGGCGCGCCGATGGGTGCGATGGTCGACGAGGGACAGATGCAGCGCGTGCTCGGCTTCATCGACAAAGGCCAGGCCGAGGGCGGCCGGCTGGCGCTCGGCGGCAAGCGGGTGCTGACCGAGACCGGCGGTTTCTACATCGAACCAACGGTGTTCGACGACGTTCGCCATGATGCCACCATCGCCCGTGAGGAAATTTTTGGCCCGGTGCTGGCCGCCATCACCTTCGATAGCGAAGAGGAGGGCCTGCGCATCGCCAACGACAGCGTCTACGGACTGGCCGCTGGCGTCTGGACCCGCGACATCACCCGCGCCCACCGCGTCGCCCGCGCCCTGCGCGCCGGCAGCGTATGGGTGAACTACTGGGACGGCGGCGACATGACCGCCCCCTTCGGCGGCTACAAGCAATCCGGCAACGGCCGCGACAAGTCCCTGCACGCCTTCGACAAATACACCGAACTGAAGGCGACCTGGATCAACCTGAAGGCGTGAGCGGCGCTGCGGCTGCACAAGAAGTTAGTACTTGGCGCGCCATGTCGATTGTGCTCGTTCTACTGACACTCGGATTGCGTGCTGGTTCGAGGCGCGCGAAGCGCTTGACACCCGATGCTGTCGTCAGTCAGTATCGAACAACTGTCTTGCAGAAGGCGTTAGTAAGGTGCACATTCAATCAGTATCGCTTCGGACATTGACATTGACTGGAAGCACCCCCTTGGCTGAGCGCCATGGCACTAGTGACCTATTGTCAGCCTGGTCTGACGTTTTATTGGCAAGGCAGTTGTCGAAGGCAATAATCGAACGCAGGTTTAATTCACTGTAACGTGCGTTTCCGCACTGTTTAGAGGTTATGGACTGTCTCACGGAAGTTAATGGAGTTTGTTTATGAATAAATACAGTACCTTTGTTTTGTTCTTTCTGTACTTGATCGTTCCGAATTCTGCAGTTGCTGAGGATTGGGTGCTTTGCGGTAATTGTATTACTGACGCACAGTTCGAGTACGCCGCAATATCAGCGCACGGGGAGCGTCCAGGTGAGTGGACTTGGGCAGTTGCTAATCCAAATAGCGCCACTTTCAGATGGGTCAGCGTTGTTTATACTCCGCCCGGCCAAGTTGTCATGGGCGAGACGGAAGAAAGCGGACTATTCGATAGCGGGCCTTTGTCAGTCATTACTACGGTGCCCTCGTTTGAGTCATTAGGTGCGGTCGTGTCCTTGACTGATGGAGAATTTTCCGCAAATGTGAACGCTCCATCTGAATTTGAGAGGCTACAGTTCGAAGCCATCGTTTCGATCTCGCGAGACGTTGTTTTTTTTAGGCCTGTCGATGCTTCGGGTGTTTTCTCTAGTTTGCAAACGTCGCTGTTCGATTTCAAGCCGCAATTGGATCAGGCAATACGAATCGCTCTGAGTCAAAGAAATCCAGCTTGGGCTCACAACATTAGCTTGTTCTCTGCTCTGAAGAGTTTCTTTGGTCGTGGCCCGACCGGCTGTCTTAATTTTGATAATGGTGATGTAGGCTGCTTTCAGATCAATTTCCTTGCCCCCGGTGCCTTGCTGTATGTGGAAGGGACTGCCAAAACCATTTCGGGTGAAGACATTGACGTAAGCGGCATCAGTGGAGGGGAGCGAATCGGCGTTGGCGTGCTTCTGGGTTTGCCCTCGGAAGGGCATGTGACTTTCGTCGTCCAACACTCTCGTATGCAGTGCGGGTTTGTAAACGGCGTGCTAAGCAACTGCATCTTTGTCGCTCAATAACAGGAGAAGTCACCATGAGACGTTTCTTGCCGGTGTTTTTGTTTTCTGTGGGTGCATTTTTTGTGGGGGTGGCTTCGACTTATTACGTCGTTGTTGTCCGCTACCTGCCGGGCTATGGAGATATGGTCCTCAACGAGCTTAGCTCTCCGCTCGGCGAATTGTACACAGCCCAAGGGGATCCAAGGCCAAGCGAGGATACGCTTGATATGCTAAGGGTCAAGATGGCAGGGGCTGTGCTGCTGGCGACGACCTCATCAGGGCGGATGAAGGACCCCTTGAGTGAGGATCGCCTCGACCGGCATATCAACCTGATACTTGATCGGGATCTGTTGAAAGACGTCAAGTCCATCGACGCGCGCGCGTCGGCGTACAGTGCCGCACAGTGCTGGCGGGACAGGGAGGGAGATATCGATAAATTCTACGAATGCGCATCAGCAGAAATCGGTCTGGACTCGCATCCGTCGCACGCCATCAAGACTGCATTGGTTCATTAACGTAACCCGACCTCCTGATTGGCACTCAAGCGGCTGCTGGAATGTGGAGATGCCAGGTGCCGATCATTACATCATCAGTAGCGATGAGCGCGCAGGAGGCATGGTACATTTAATAGAACTCACCCGCGATATTGCCTCTGCCTCGGGGTGGGAGCCCTCCACGATCTCGGATGAGGTGCGCTGAGGGGTCGGGGGTGATCGTTGTTTGGCTCCCGCGTACGATGCCACCCAGGTATCGTACGCGGTCGCCTGTCGGGTTAGGGGCCTGTCTTCTTGAGGAAGCAGGCCTTGAGCAGGTAGCCAATGCCGTCGATTTTCACGTCGACTTCGTGGTCGCCGTCGACCAGGCGGATGTGCTTTGCCTTGGTGCCCATCTTCAGGGTTGAGCCGCCCTTGGCCTTGAGATCTTTGATCAGCACCACCGAGTCGCCATCGGCGAGTACGGTTCCGTTGGCGTCCCTGACGGTGGTGGCGCCCGGCTCCGTCGGTCCGGCTGCGGCGTGCATCGGCCACTTGTGGCCGCAATCGGCGCAAACGTAGTTTTCGCCGTCGGGATAGGTGTTTTCCATGGCGCACAGCGGGCAGGCGGGAATGTCGGTCATGTGCGGCGCTCCGAAGGAAATGAAGCGACGATTATAAGTGCCCGCCCCGGTTGTCTTCGGAGCTGACTGGCTCCGGAGTGGGCGAGCACCACCATCGACTGCCCTTGCTGCGCGGACGATGGCTCAGTGCGGGCTCAGTGCGCAGGTCACTCCCCGCTGCGCCAGCCCGGCCCGCGCACCACGCGGCCGGGCGTGGCGCCGGTGTGTTCGCCGTTGCGCAGGACCGGTGTGCCGTTGACGATCACGTCGGTGACGCCGGTGGCCAGTTGCAGGGGGTTTTCGTAGGTGGCGTGATCGGCGACGGTATCCGGGTCGAACACCACTACGTCGGCGAAGTGACCCTCGACCAGGCGGCCGCGCCCGGTGATGCCCAGGTTGTCGGCCGGCAGGGCGGTCAGGCGGCGGATCGCTTCGGGCAGGCTGATGATCCCCTCGTCGCGGACATAGCGGCCGAGCAGGCGGGCGAAGTTGCCGTAGGCACGCGGGTGGGTGCTGGATTGCAGGAACACGCCCTCGGGCGCGCTCGACTCGGCGTCCGATCCGAAGCTCATCCAGGGCAGGGCGATCTTCTGGCGGATGTTGTCTTCGGACATCAGAAAGTAGACCGTGCCGACCCGGCTGCCGTCCTCGATCACCAGATCGATCATGGTGTCCTCGGGCGAGGTGCCGCGCTGCGCTGCCACTTCGGCCAGGGTCTTTCCGGTCAGCGGTTTGAGGTCGGGATTCTTGAACTCGAAGAACAGCAGGTTCTCCGGGCCGCCAGCGGCGAGATAGAGGTTTTCCCAGTCGTTCGACGGGGTGGATATCTCGCTGCGCAGGCGCTCGCGCACGGCCGGGTCGCGCATCCGCTCGACCCAGGCTTCCAGCCCGCCTTCCTGCACCCAGGGCGGCATCGCGGCGTCCAGCCCGGTGGCGCCGGCGGTGTAGGTGTACATGTCGGCGCTGATGTCGAGCCCATCGGCGCGGGCCTGTTCGATCCGGGCGATGACCTTGTCGAGCTTGTGCCAGTTCGACTGGCCGGCGGCCTTGAGGTGGTAGATCTCGGCGCCGATGCCGGCGCGGCGGGCAATCTCGATCAGCTCCTCGACGGCCTCTTCAAAGCGGTTGCCCTCGCTGCGGATGTGGGCGATGTAGCGGCCGCCGTATTCGGCCGCGACTTCGTTCAGCGCCACCAGTTCGTCGGTGTCGGCGTAGAAGGCCGGGGCGTAGATCAGCGAGGCGCCGACGCCGAGCGCGCCCTCTTCCATGGCCTGGCGCACCAGCGCGCGCATGCGGTCGAGTTCTTCAGGGTTTGGCGCTCGGTCTTCGAATCCCAACTCGTGAATGCGCACCGTGGTGGCGCCGATGAAGGAGGCGACATTGGGGGACACGCCACGCTCTTCGAGATGCTCAAGGTATTCGCCCAGCGTGGTCCACGGCACGTCGTAGCGGATGTCGTTCTGGCGCGAAATCAGATAGTCGCGCAGGGCCGGGTTGAGCGGGCCCATCGAGAAGCCCTCGCCGAACACCTCCAGCGTGACGCCCTGACGGATGTCGCTCAGCGAGCGGCCGTCCTCGATCAGCGATTCGGTGGCCCAACTGAGCACATTGATGAAACCGGGCGCGACCGCCTTGCCGCGCGCGTCGATGACCGTGGCCGCCTCGCCAAGATCGTTGCCGATGGCCACGATCCGGCCGTCGCGAATCGCCACGTCGGCAACGAACGGCTCGCCACCGGAGCCGTCATGGACGGTGCCGCCGGAAATCAGCAGATCGAATGCCGGCGCGGTTGCTTCCGGTGGCGAGTCCGAACCGCCGCAGGCGCCCAGCACCAGCGCCAGTGCGGCGCCAGCGGCCAGCCAGCGCCAGCGCCACCAACGCGGCCGCGGGCCGGTGGCTGCGCTGCTGTTCTGCTCGCGGTGCAGCGCGGTTTCGGTGTCCGGAAAAGGCCGCTGGCGGGTCGGTGTATTCATGGTCGCTCTCGCTCGTTTGTCTGTCGTTTGCGGTCGCCCTGCGAATGACTGTGGGCTAGATCAGCGGCGCGCCGATCACCCGCCATTGCCACAGCTGGAATACCAGAAACGCCAGTGCCAATGCGAAAGCGGTGAAGTGCAGCCGTCGCCACAGGCCCCAGTTCGAACCCGCCCAGGCCGGACGCAGCGCCAGCAGCATGATCGCGGCCATCACTGCCAGCAGCCAGCCGGCTGCCCGCGCCAGGTGCATCACGGTCGGCGGGTAGCGCAACAGATCGCTGGCGCCCAGCCCGGACATCACTGCCACGGTCGCCACGGCGATGGTCAGGAACAGCAGCACCGACAGCGCCGAGAACACCGCCACCCGACTGGCCAGCAATCCGGGCGCGGTGCGGACCGCCGGTCGGCCCCAGCGCCAGGCTGTGCCGAGCAGGGTGGTCAGCGCCAGCAGCGTGGCCGCGACCAGCGACAGCACCAGGGTCGGGCCGGCATTCAGTGCGCCGCTGCGCTCGTAGGAGTGCACGCCGCTGCTGTCGTTGGCCGTGGTCACCTGTCCGGCGTCGTCGCGCTGAAACATCAGGCGCGCGCCGGTATCGGCCTCGAACAGATCGGCCGTGCCGGGCACCGGAAGATAGCGACGGGGCTGATCGTTCGCGGTGACGATCAGCGCGCCGTCTTCGCCACCGACCACCACGAGCGATTCATCGGTCGAAAACGCGGCTGTAAAGGTGCTGAACGAGCGCCGGTTGTTGCGATAGCGTCCGACGTAGTCGGCGGCCGATGCGGCCGGTGCCGGCTCCGAAGTCGCTGCGCCAGCCATGTCGGCAGGCGACGGCGCGAAGCGCTCGACCACCAGGTCGGTGAGGGTGGAAAGCGCGGCGTAGCCGCCCCGGTTGGAGTTTTGCGCGACAAAAATGCCCAGCCCCAAGTCCGGCGCCAGCACCATTTGCGCGCGATACAGCGCTGTCGCGCCACCGTGGCCAAGGGTGGAAACGCCACGATGCGTACGCGACTGGAAGCCATGAGCCACGTCGGCCGCTTCGGGCCGGTCGTCGAACACCCGGGTGCGCATCAGCGCATGCGATTTCGCGCCCAGCAGGCGCACGCCGTCGAGCTGACCACCATTGAGGTGAAAGCGCATCCAGCGGGTCATGTCGGCGGCGGTCGAGGCCATGGCGCCGGCCGGCGCATAGGCGCCGATCTGCATCGGTTCGCCCTCCACATGACCGCCCTGGGCAAACTCGTAGCCCTTGGCCAGGCGGGCCTTGAGCGGCGCGGCCATGCGCGAGGGCGCTTCGATGTTGGTCGAGTCCATGCCCAGGGGCGCAAGAATCTCTTGGTAAAGGAAGGTGTCGTAGGGCACGCCGGCGACATCCTCGACCACCTGTGCGGCCAGCGCCGCGCCCCAGTTGGAATACGACGTGCGCGCGCCGGGCGGGAAGACCCGGCGCGGCTGATGCAGGGCCAGCAACTCGGAGCGGCTGCGCGGGTCGTCGTCGGAGACGGTGAACACCGCGAAGGTGTCCTCGAAACCGGCGCGGTGCGACATCAGGTGATGCATGGTCACCGGCGCATCGAAGGCATCGTCGACGCGGACCTGCTTGAGGTAGGTATTGATGTCGGCATCGGGGTCGAGCAATCCGCGCTCGATCAGCATCATCACCGCCGTCCAGGTGAAGGTCTTGGACACCGATCCGATGCGAAACAGCGTTTGGCTGCCGTCGACCGGTGTGCCCGCTTCGACATCGGCCAGGCCATAACCCTTCACCAGCGGGGCTGCGTCGGGCGAGACGATGCCGACAGTCAGTCCCGGCAGATCCTTGTCGCGGACCAGCGCCCGGGCCAGGCCGTCGACAAAGGCGGTCAGCTCGGGATCGGTTTCGGCGACGACCGGCGCGGTGTCCGTTCCGGGCACGGGAATTTCCTGAGCGCCAAGCGACGGACCGGCGAACAAGGCGGCGATTGCGATGGCGAACAGGCGCGACACGGCGATTCTCCCCAGGCGATGCAAGCGCGGTCCATGGTACGTGAAGCGCTGATGTCTGTCGCATGCGGGCCGGCTGATCAACGCGCTGGCTTGAAACCGCCGTCGCGCCCGGCGCGGGCTACATCACCACAGCGCGTCGCGGAGTTTGAACCAGGCCATGGCGGCAACCAGGATCGGGGTGCGCAGCAGGCGGCCGCCCGGGAAGTCGTTGTGGCGGATCCGTTCGAAGACGTCCAGCCGCTCGCTCTGACCGCGGATCGCCTCGGCGATCACCCGGCCGGCCAGGCCGGTCGCGGCCACGCCGTGTCCGGAGAAGCCCTGCGCAAAATAGACATTCGGCGTCAGTCGGCCCCAGTGCGGCGCGCGATTGGCGCTGATATCGATCACGCCGCCCCACAGGTAGTCGAAGTCCCGGTCGGCCAACTGCGGAAACACGCGACGCATCCGGCCGCGCATCACGCCGCGCAGGTTCGGCGGCGGCAGATTGGAATAGCTGGCCCGGCCGCCGAACAGCAGGCGGTGATCGGCACTGAGCCGGAAGTAGTCCAGGGCCCAGTTCATGTCGGCCACCGCCATGTCGTTTCCGATCAGCGAGCGCGCCAGCTCCTCGCCCAGCGGCGCGGTGGCGCCGACATAGGTGCCGACCGGCATGATCTTGCGGTCCAGCTCCGGCGCAACACCCCTGATCAGGGCGTTGCCGGCCAGCACCGCGTGATCGCAGTGGACCTTGCCTTGGCGCGTGTGCAGTACCGGCTTTGCGCCGCGCTGCAGGCGCTCGACCGCGCTGTCCTCGAAGATCTGTACGCCCGCTGCCTCGGCCGCCCGGGCCAACCCCAGCGCGTAGTTGAGCGGGTGCAGATGGCCGGAATTGGCATCGTAGAGCCCGCCCAGATAACGCGACGAGGCCAGCCGGGCGCCGAGTTCGGCGCGATCCCACCAGGTCAGCGGGTAGTCGTAGCGTTCGGCCAGTTCCTGTTGCCAGGACCTGAGTTCGGCAATGTGGCGCGGCTTGATCGCAACATGGGCATGGCCGCTTCGCCAGTCGCAGTCGATGCGGTGGCGTTGGATACGCTCGCGCAGCAGGGCCACGCCTTCCAGCGACCAGTCGAACAGCCGCCGGGCATCGGCTTGGCCCACCAGGCCCTCCAGCTTCGATTCGCCGCAGCCCCAGCCGAAGATCACCTGCCCGCCGTTGCGGCCCGAGGCCCCCCAGCCGACCCGGCTGGCCTCGAGAACGATGACCCGGTAGCCGGCCTGGGCCAGCTCCAGCGCGGCGCTGAGGCCCGTGAAGCCGGCGCCGACGATGCAGATGTCGGCTTGGGCGTCGCCGGCCAGCCGGGGACGCTCGGGGGTGTCGTGGGCCGTTGCTGTGTACCAGGACGCGGGATGAGCGATATGCATGTCGTTGAGCCTGTAGTCTTGGGCGCCTGGATCGCGAATCCTGCCCGGCCGCCCGCTCTGCCGCGGTCACACCTGGCGCAGGTACCAGTCGATCTCCAGCGAGGTCACCTCGCGATTGAAACTGCGCAGTTCCTTGAGCTTCTGCTGCCCGAAGATGTGCCGGAAGTCGGCGCCGAAATAGTCGGCGATGAACTCGCTGGCCATGAAATCGCGCAGCGTGTCGCGCCAGTGCAGTTCGCGCATTTCGGTCTGTTCGTAGGCGTTGCCGATGATCGGCGGGCCGGGGTCGGATGGGTGTTCCAGGCCATGCAGGATCCCGGCCAGGACAGCGGCGGTGATCAGGTACGGATTGGCGTCGGCGCCGGCGATGCGGTGTTCGATGCGGGTATTGGCGGCATTGCTGTGCGGGATGCGCAGCGCCACCGTGCGATTGTTGAAGCCCCAGCTGTCGTTGAGCGGCACAAAGGCATTGAGCACGAAGCGCCGGTAACTGTTGGCGTGTGGCGCGAACAGCAGCATGCAGTCCTTGGCGCTGGCCTGCAGACCAGCCACTGCATGGCGCAGCGCATCGCAGGGTGCGTCCGGCGCGCAGGCGAAAATATTGTTGCCCTCGGCGTCGAGCAGGCTGACGTGAATGTGGGTACCGCTGCCGGCCTGGTCGACGAACGGCTTGGCCATGAAACTGGCCAGCATGTCCTGCTGTTCGGCCACCGCCTTGATGGCGCGGCGCAGATACAAGGCGTCGTCGCAGGCCTGCAGGGCATCGGCGCGGTGCTTGAGATTGATCTCGAACTGGCCGGGCGCGTACTCGGCCACGGCGGTATCGGCCGGAATGCCCTGGGCGGCGCAGACTTCGGCGATGCTGTCGGTGAACGACTGGTAGTCGTTCAAGTCCTGCATGTAGTAAACCTGCGTGGTGGTATTGCGGGTGCCGGTGGCCGGGTTGATGGAGGCGCGCGGCATGCCCTGGGCGGTCAGCTCGCGATCGACCAGATAGAACTCCAGCTCGACCGCCACCACCGGCGTCAATCCGCGCGCGGCGAAGCGGTCCAGCACCCGGCGCAGCACTTCGCGCGGGTTTGCGGGGAACGGCCGCCCGCTGCCGTCTTCCATGCTCAGCAGGCACTGGAGCATGGGCCGGGACTGCCAGGGTATCGGCCGCAGGCTGCCCGGCACCGGCCGGCAGATGCGGTCCTCGTCGCCGATGTCGTAGCCCAGGCCGGTTTCCTCGACCGTGTTGCCGGTGATGTCGGTTGCGATCAGCGACATGGGCAGGCAGACGCCATCGGCAAACACTTTCTCCAGTGCGGCACGTTCGATGCGCTTGCCGCGCAGCAGGCCGTTCATGTCGGGAAGCAGCAGGTCGACCGCGCGACAGTCGGGCAGGGCGGCCAGGGCGGCGGCGTCATCGGGGCTGAGTGCGGGCGGAGTCATGGGCTGGAAAACTCGACAGGATGCGATTGAGATGTCTCGGGATACTAGCAGAGGCTTCGCCGAAGTGTAAAAAATACTCAACGATAATTCTGGTGGTGAGGTTGCCTGCTTCGGCTCTTTTTAGCTCTTAAACAGGCGTATAACCGGCGGAGTGCGGCTGCAGATTCCGCCGAGGTGTGCAGAATGTTGGGTCAAACCGTTGATAAAATGAAACAGTCGGGTTAGGGTGAAGGCTTCGTGCCCCTACCCATGCTGTGACGGCCCATGAGTCGAATCCCCCTGGTTGGCCTGCCCGCAGACCGAAAGCAGATCGGCCTGCACCCGTTCCACGCGGTCGGCGAAAAGTACCTGCGGGCGGTGATCGACGGGGCGGGCGCGCTGCCGCTGGTGGTGCCGGCGCTGAGCGATGCGCTGTCGCTGCCGGAACTGCTGGAACGGCTCGACGGAATCCTGCTGACCGGTTCGCCCAGCAACATCGAGCCGCACCATTACAGCGACGAGCCCAGCTACGAAGGCAACGACCACGACCCGCACCGCGATGCGGTCAATCTGCCGCTGATCGGCATGGCGATCGAAATGAACGTGCCGGTGCTGGCGATCTGCAGAGGCTTTCAGGAAGTCAATGTCGCCCTCGGCGGCGCGCTGCATCAGAAGGTGCAGGAAGTCGATGGTCTCGCCGACCACCGCGAGGACAAGTCGCTGCCGGTCGAACAGCAATACGCACCGGTGCATCCGGTCCGGCTGGCCGAAGGCAGCCTGCTGGCGCAGATAGCGGGCGGGCCGGAAGCGATGGTCAACTCCCTGCACGGACAGGGCGTGGCGCGTCTTGGCCACGGGCTGATTGCCGAGGCCTGGGCGCCCGATGGACTGGTCGAGGCGGTCCGGCTCGATCGCGATGATCGTTTTCTGTTTGCCGTGCAGTGGCATCCGGAATGGCAAGTGACGCACAACCCCTTCTATCTCGGCCTGTTTCGTGCCTTTGGCGCGGCCTGCCGGGAACGTGCCAACCAAAGGAAGTACTGATCATGCCCGCCCGAAAACGCCCGAAGACCAAGGCCCCCAAGGTGGCCAGTCGCACGGCCGGTAAAAAAGCCGAGCAGCAGGAGAACGCGCTCAAACAGTGGCTGCGCGAACGCAACATCACCGAGGTGGAATGCCTGGTGCCGGATCTGACCGGCAACGCGCGCGGCAAGATCATCCCGGCGGCCAAGTTTTCTCACGATTACGGCTCGCGGCTTCCCGAGGGCATCTTCGTCACCACGGTGACCGGCGACTATCCCGACGAATACGACGACCTGGTCTCGCCGACCGATGCCGACATGCATCTGCGGCCCGATCCGACCACGGTCTGCCTGGTGCCGTGGGCCACCGACCCGACCGCACAGATCATCCACGATTGCTTCACACGCGACGGCCGACCGCATGAGCTGGCGCCGCGCAACGTGTTGCGCCGGGTTCTGGCGCTGTTCGACGGACTGGGCCTGAAGCCGGTGGTGGCGCCGGAAGTCGAGTTTTTCCTGGTCCAGCGCAATACCGATCCGGATTTTCCGTTGCTGCCCCCGGCTGGCCGCTCGGGCCGGCCGGAAACCGCGCGGCAGTCGTTCTCGATCGATGCGGTCAACGAGTTCGACCCGGTGCTGGACGACATGTACGACGCCTGCGACGCCATGGGGCTGGACGTCGACACCCTGGTCCACGAAAGCGGCGCGGCGCAGCTGGAAGTCAATTTTCAGCATGGCGAAGCGATGTCGCGTGCCGATCAGGTGTTTCTGTTCAAGCGCACCATGCGCGAGATGGCGCTGCGCCACGGCATGTACGCCACATTCCTGGCCAAGCCGATGGAGAACGAGCCGGGCAGCGCGATGCACGTGCATCAAAGTCTGGTCGATGCGACAACCGGCGTGAACGTGTTCGCTGGCGAACGCGAGGGCGAGCACAGCGATCTGTTCATGCACTACCTGGGTGGCCTGCAGAAGTACATTCCCTATGCGATGGCGCTGCTGGCGCCTAACGTCAATTCCTACCGCCGTCTGGTCTATGGCGAGGTGTCGCCGATCAACACCCACTGGGGCTACGACAACCGCACCTGCGGCCTCCGGGTGCCGGTGGATACGGTGGAGAACACCCGCGTGGAATGTCGCTACGCCGGCTCCGACGCCAATCCCTATCTCGCCATGGCGGCAACGCTGGCCTGCGGCTATTTGGGTATCCAGGAACGGCTGATGCCTGATGAGCCGTTGACCACCGACGCAAAAAAGCGGGGTTTCGATCTTCCGCGCTCGCTGGAGGATGCGCTGGAACTGCTGGTCGAATGCGAGCCGCTGAAGGCGGTGTTCGGCCAACGCTTCGTGGCGGCCTATGCGGCGGTGAAGAAAAAAGAGTACGAGACGTTCTTCCGGGTCATCAGCTCGTGGGAGCGCGAATTCCTGTTGTTGAACGTTTGAGGCTGGGAGTCGGGAATCGGGAATCGGGAATCGGGAATCGGGAATCGGGAGTCGGGAGTCGGGAGTCGGGAGTCGGGAAGCGGGAGTCGGGAAGCGGGAAGCGGGAAGCGGAAAGCGGAAAGCGGGAAGCGGGAAGCGGGAAGCGGGAAGCGGGAAGCGAGGCGAGGCGGGGCGGGGCGGGGCAGGAATTGAGTTTGCCGTCAGCCCGGCGAATGCCGGGATACATTTGAAATGCGGGCATAGAGCGAGGATCGGAGCGACATGGAGCATCTGGATCACACACAACTTCAGCAACTGGATGCTGCGCACCATCTGCATCCGTTCAACGACAATGCGGCGCTGGCCAGACAGGGCACCCGGATACTGACCCGGGGCGAGGGGGTCTACGTCTGGGACGACCAGGGCAACAAACTGCTGGACGCCTTTGCCGGCTTGTGGTGCGTGAACATCGGCTACGGCCGGCGTGAACTGGGCGAAGTGGCATCGAAGCAGATGACGCAACTGGCCTACTACAACAGCTTCTTTCAATGCACCACCGAGCCGACCATCCGGCTGGCCGCCAAGCTGGCCGAGCTGACGCCGGGCGATCTCAATCATGTGTTCTTTGCCAACTCCGGTTCGGAGGCCAACGACACCATCCTCCGGCTGGTGCGGCATTTCTGGGCCGTACAGGGCCATCCGGGCAAGAACATCGTCATCGGTCGTCACAACGGTTACCACGGCTCCACCGTGGCCGGTGCCAGCCTGGGCGGCATGAAGGCGATGCACGGTCAGGGCGGCCTGCCGATTCCCGACATCCACCACATCGAGCCGCCGTTCTGGTTCGCCGATGGCGGCGATCTGGAGCCGGAGGAATACGGATTGGTCGCGGCGCGCCGGCTGGAGGAGAAGATTCTCGAACTCGGCCCGGACCGCGTCGCCGCCTTCATCGGCGAGCCGATCATGGGCGCGATCGGCGTGTGGATTCCGCCGATGAGCTATTGGCCGGAAATCCAGCGGATCTGCCGCAAGTACGATGTGCTGCTGATCGCCGACGAGGTGATCTGCGGGTTCGGCCGCACCGGGCACTGGTTCGCCAGCGAGCATTTCGGCATCCAGCCCGACATCATGACCATCGCCAAGGGGCTGACCTCGGGCTATATCCCGCTGGGTGGCGTGATGTTCGGCGACCGCGTCGCGCATGTCCTGAAAAACCAGGGCGGCGAGCTGGCTCATGGTTACACCTATTCCGGACACCCGGTATGCGCGGCGGTGGCCCTGGAGAACATCCGCATCCTCGAAGAGGAGCGGATCGTCGAGAACTGCCGCACCGACATCGGCCCCTATCTGGCCGAGCGCTGGCGCGCACTGGGCGATCATCCGCTGGTTGGAGAGGTGCGCATCACCGGCATGGTCGGCGCCCTGGAGCTGGTGCCCAGCAAGCCGGAGCGACGATTCTTCGCCGATCGCGGCAAGGTCGGCGCACTGTGCCGCGATGTCGCGCTGAAGAATGGTCTCATCCTTCGGGCCACCTATGATTCAATGCTGTTGTCGCCCCCGCTCGTGATCACCCGCGAGCAGGTGGATGAACTGGTCGACAAGATCCACAGGTCACTGGACGAGACCGCCGATGCACTGGGCAATGGCCGCACTTGATCGAGGCCGGGCAAGCCTGGCGCCACTTGTATTTCTTACGAGCACGGGAGAATCGCCATGAAGACACGTCTACTTTTCACCGCCGTTGCGCTGGGCCTGCTGGCCGGCTGCGGTGGACAGCAATCGGAAGCGCCCGCCGACGGGGCGGCCGCAGCGGAAGAAAGAAAAGTTCTTTTCGTCTACAACTGGTCGGATTACATCGCCGACGACACGATCGCCCAGTTCGAGGCCGAAACCGGGATCAAGGTCACCTACGACGTGTTCGACAGCAACGAAGTGCTGGAGGCCAAGCTGATGGCCGGCAACACCGGCTACGACATCGTCGTTCCGTCGCTGTCGTTTCTGGCCCGGCAGATCATGGCTGGCGTGTTTCAGCCGCTGGACATCACCAAGCTGAGCAACTACGGGAATCTGGACGACAGCCTGATGCAGCGGATCGCCGCCAGCGACCCACGCAACGCGCATTCGGTGCCGTACCTCTGGGGCACCACGGGCATCGGCTACAACGTGGGCAAGGTGGCCGAGGCGCTGGGCGAAGACTACGAAGTGACCAGCTGGGATCTGATTTTCAATCCGGAGAACGCCGCCAAGGTTTCCGGCTGTGGCCTGGCACTGCTCGACGCGCCTTCCGAAATCCTGCCGATCGCGCTGCAGTACCTGGGCGAGGACCCGAACAGCTTCGACGAGGAGGTGATCAAGAAGGCCGAGGCGCTGATGCTGAGCATCCGCCCGCATGTCACTTACTTTCATTCCTCGCAGTACATCAACGACCTGGCCAACGGCGACATCTGCGTGGCGGTGGGTTGGTCGGGCGATGTATTCCAGGCTGCCGATCGCGCCAGCGAAGCCGACAACGGCGTCGAGGTCGATTACGCCATTCCCGACGAAGGCGCGCCGATGTGGTTCGACATGCTGGCGATTCCCAAGGACGCCAAGCATCCGGATAACGCGCACAAGTTCATCGATTTCCTGATGCGCCCCGAAGTGATCGCCGAGGTTTCCAACTACGTGGCCTACGCCAGCGGCAACGCCGCCTCGCTGGAACTGGTCGACGAGGAAGTCCGCGACAATCCGGGCGTCTATCCGCCGCCCGAGGTGATGGAGAAACTCTACCCGCTGAAGGTGCTGCCGCCCGAAGTGGATCGCCTGTACAACCGCATCTGGACTACGGTTCGGACGGGTCGGTAAGCCACTGGTCGGGGGGCGTCCGTGAGCGCCCCCCGACCGCAGACGGAACCCGCGCATGGCCAGCGATAACGCAAACGCTCCTGCACCGACTGGCGCTGTCTCGCCAGCCAAGGCCGACATGCTCGGCCAGGACAATTACCTTCGTATCGAGAACGTCCGAAAGGACTTCGACGGCTTTGTGGCCGTCGACGACGTGAGCCTGTCGATCCGGCGCGGCGAAATCTTCGCGCTGCTGGGCGCCTCGGGCTGCGGCAAGTCAACCCTGCTGCGCATGCTGGCTGGCTTCGAGTCGGTCAGCACCGGCCGCATCGAGCTCGACGGTCAGGATCTGGCCCGGCTGCCGCCCTACGAGCGGCCGGTCAACATGATGTTTCAGTCCTACGCGCTGTTTCCGCACATGACGGTGGCCGACAACGTCGCCTTCGGGCTGAAGCAGGACGGCCTGCGCGGTGCGGAGCTGAAGGGCCGCGTGGAGGAAATGCTCAACCTCGTGCACATGGAAAGCATGGCCCGCCGCAAGCCGCATCAGCTCTCCGGCGGTCAGCAGCAGCGCGTGGCGTTGGCCCGCTCGCTGGCGAAGAGTCCCAAGCTGCTTCTGCTCGATGAGCCGATGGGTGCGCTCGACAAGAAACTGCGTTCGGAAATGCAGCTGGAAGTGGTCAACATCATCGAACGCCTGGGCGTGACCTGCGTGATGGTCACCCACGACCAGGAAGAGGCGATGACCATGGCGCACAGGATTGCGGTGATGAACGCCGGTCGGATCCTGCAGGTCGGCGCGCCGGACGAAATCTACGAGCAGCCGGCCAACCGGTTCACCGCCGAGTTCATCGGCTCGGTCAACCTCATCGAAGGCAAGATCGAGGAGGACGAGCCCGATCACGTCACCATCCGCTGTCCAGCGCTGGCCGATCCGATCTGGGTCGGTCATGGCCAGACCGGCTACGAGGGCATGGATGTCGCTTTCGCGCTACGGCCGGAAAAGATCACCCTGCACAAGGACTGCCCCGAGGGTGTGCACAATCGTTTTCGGGCGATGATCGAGGATATCGCCTACTTCGGCAGCCATTCGGTCTATCACCTCAAGGTGGAGAGCGGATTCAAGCTGTTGGCCCACGCCGCCAATGCTCGCCGCTGGTCGTCGGAGCAGTTCACCTGGAACGATGAAGTCTGGGTGAGCTGGGACGACCTGGCCGGCGTGGTGCTCACCTCGTGAAGGCGCTGGCGCGTCGCTGGCTGCCGCACCCGAGATGGGCCGCGATCGCGGTTCCGTTTCTGTGGATGACGGTGTTCTTCGCGATTCCGTTCGCCATCGTGCTGAAGATTTCCTTCGCCGAGGCGGCGATCGCCATGCCGCCCTACACCAGCCTTTTCGAGCTGACCGAAAAGGGCATCCAGATCACCCTGAACTTCAAGAACTATCTGTTCCTGCTGACCGATAGCCTGTATGTGGCGGCGTATCTGGGTTCGCTGAAGATTGCGATCATCTCCACCGTGCTGTGCCTGTTGATCGGCTATCCGATGGCCTACGCCATCTCGCGCATGGAGCCGGCGGCGCGCAACGTCGCGCTGATGCTCGTCGTGCTGCCGTCTTGGACTTCGTTCCTGATCCGAATCTATGCCTGGATCGGCATCCTGAAGAACAACGGACTGCTCAACAATCTGCTGCTGTGGACCGGCGCGATCGATCAGCCGCTGGAGATTCTGCACACCCCGGTCGCGGTGTACATCGGCATTGTTTACGCCTATCTGCCGTTCATGGTGCTGCCGCTGTATTCCAACCTGGTCAAGCTCGATCCGCGCCACGAGGAAGCGGCCTATGATCTGGGCGCGCGGCCGTGGAGGGTGTTCGTCAGCGTCACCCTGCCGATGACCCTGGCCGGCATCATCGCCGGTTCGATGCTGGTGCTGATTCCGGTGGTCGGCGAGTTCGTCATTCCCGAGCTGCTGGGCGGACCGCGCACGCTGATGATCGGCAAGGTGCTGTGGAACGAGTTCTTCAACAACCGCGACTGGCCGGTGGCCTCGGCGGTGGCGATCGTGATGCTGGTGTTGCTGATCGTGCCGATCACGATATTTCACCACTACCAGTCGCGCGATCTGGAGAAACGGCTGGCATGAACAAGGCAGGTCGGAATTCCAGATTCACCTGGACGATGTTGATCATCGGATTCGTGTTTCTCTATGCGCCGATTCTCAGCCTGATCATCTACTCGTTCAACGAATCGCGCCTGGTCACCGTGTGGGGAGGGTTCTCGCTGAAGTGGTATGGCGAGCTGTTCCGCGACCGGCAGCTGATGGATGCGGCCTGGGTGAGTATCCGCCTGGCGTTCTACACCGCCTGGTCGTCGGTGGCGTTGGGCACGGTGGCGGCGATGATGCTGACCCGGTTCCGCCGGTTTCCGGGCAAGACGCTGTTCGGCGGCATGATCACCGCGCCGCTGGTCATGCCCGAAGTCATCACCGGCCTGTCGCTGCTACTCATGTTCGTGTTCATCGGCGATCTGATGGGCAGCCCCATCACCCGGGGAATGGGGACCATCTGGATCGCCCACACCACGTTCTCCGTGGCCTTCGTCACCATCGTGGTGTCATCGCGGCTGACCGAGCTGGATCGATCGCTCGAAGAAGCGGCCATGGACCTGGGCGCCAACCGCCTGAAGGTGTTCTTCGTGATCACCCTGCCGATCATCGCGCCGGCACTGGTGGCCGGCTGGCTGCTGGCGTTCACGCTGTCGCTCGACGATCTGGTGATCGCCAGTTTCGTATCCGGCCCGGCGTCCACCACGCTGCCAATGAAGGTGTTTTCCTCGGTTCGCATGGGCGTGAGCCCGAAGATCAACGCGTTGGCGACGCTGTGGATTCTGGCGGTTTCCATTGCGGCGGTAATCGGCTGGTGGCTGATGGCGCGCGGCGATCGACAGCGCCAGCGGGATACGCAGGCCGCACTGCAGGACAACGAATGACCGTGAGAGCACGATGAGCGTCGAAGTCATAAACCCTTGGACCGGCCGGATCGAGCGGCGCTACGACTACATGTCGCCGTCGGCGGTGGACGCTGTGCTGGCGGCATCGCGGCGCGGATTCGCCGACTGGTCCGCGCGCACACTGGACGAGCGCGCCGAGGGTCTTCGCCGCATCGCTGAACTGCTGGTTGCCCGTCGCGCGGAGCTGTGTGCGCTGATGACGGCGGAGATGGGCAAACGTCGCGTCGAGGCCGAGGCGGAGATCGACAAATGCGTCGGTGCCTGTCGGTTCTACGCCGACCGCGCCGGCGAATATCTCTCGGCGGAGCCGGTCGCCACCCAGTCCGGGTCTGGCCTGATCCGTTACGAGCCGCTCGGCGTGGTGATTGCCATCATGCCGTGGAATTTTCCGGTCTGGCAGGTATTTCGCTTTCTGGCTCCGCTGCTGGCGGCCGGAAATGTGGCCCTGCTCAAGCATGCGGTGACCGTGCCGGGCTGTGCCGACGCGATTGCCCGACTGGTGCGCGACGCCGGGCTGCCGGAAGGCGCTCTCGGCGTCTTGCACATCGACAACGACATGGCCGCCAAGGTCATTGCCGATCCGCGCGTGCAGGCGGTCAGCCTGACCGGCAGCGAGCGCGCCGGCCGTTCGGTGGCGGCCACTGCCGGAGCGCATCTGAAGAAATGCGTACTGGAGTTGGGCGGCAGCGATCCGTTCATCGTGCTGGAGGATGCTGATTTGGAGGCGGCGGTGAAAGTGGCCATTGCGTCGCGCTACGACAACGCCGGACAAACCTGCATAGCGGCCAAGCGATTCGTGCTGGTCGAGCCGATCGCCCGGGAATTCACCGAGCGGCTTCTCGCCGAAGCCGCGCGCCTGGAGGTATCCGACCCTGCCGACGAATCGTGCAGCCTCGCGCCGATGGCGCGAGCCGATCTGCGCGACGGACTTCGTGATCAGGTTATGCGCAGTGTTGCCGCCGGTGCGCGGCTGTTGCTCGGCGGCAACCACGGCCAACACCCGTGCGCCTACCCGGCGACCGTGCTGACCGACATCGCGCCCGGCACCGTTGCCTACTGCGAAGAATTGTTCGGTCCGGTGGCCAGCCTGTTCACCGTTGCCGACGAGGCGCAGGCGTTGGCGCTGGCCAACGACAGCGTGTTCGGCCTGGGCGCAAGCATCTGGAGCCGGGATACCGAGCGGACGCTGAGCCTTGCGGCGCGTATCGAGGCCGGCTGCGTGTTCATCAATGGGCGGGTGCGCAGCGATTTTCCGCTGCCGTTCGGCGGCATCAAACAATCCGGCTTCGGACGCGAGCTGGGCGCGCATGGCGTGCGCGAGTTCACCAATATCAAGTCGGTGCTGGTCGAGTGATGCAGTCGGCGGAGGTCATTTGGTCCTGTTCAGAGTCTGGAGTCTTGACGCACCAGATACGAGCGGGCAAGAAGGCATTGAACCAAGTTGGTGCGAAATGCTGGGCTGCGTCGGCCTCTGCATGCCATCTGTGCCCGGTGACATTGTGTAAGCCTATGATTGATAAAGAAGCGCGATGACTTTCGCGATTGTCTGGCGACATGGCATGATTCATGCTGCAATGCATCATGTTCCGAGCAGGTTGATCGGATGGTGTGTGACGGATCAAGCAGATCCGTTAAAAACGCGTTTTTTTGGGTGTGCCAATCGGCGCGCCCCAAAGGTTTCGCATGAAAATATGCGAGCAAGTGGCCGCCATCCGGCGGCGTGGCTGTAAGAAATGGGCCTTGGCCCTATAACCCGAGGAATGTCTCGATGAACAAGAAACTGATTGCTGTACCGATTTTGAGCGCGCTGTTGCTGTCCGCGCCCGCCGTGGCCCAGGAAGAGGACGAAGGCTGGTCGATCGGCGGAACCATCGCCGGAACGACCGATTATGTGTTCCGCGGCGTCAGCCAGACCGCCGAGGATCCGGCCCTGCAGGGCAGCATCGATATCGGCCACTCCAGCGGTTTCTATGCCGGTGTGTGGGGGTCGAACGTCGATTTCGAAGTGCCGGGCGACGGTATCAATACCGAGATCGACGTCTACGTCGGCTGGGTCTTCAGCCTGCCGTCCGAAGTCGAACTCGATCTCCAGGCTGTGCGCTATATCTATCCGGGGTCGAATTCCGGCTTCAACATCGACTACAACGAGTACATCGCGGCGCTGAGCGTGAGCTATTTCACGGGCACCATCGCGTACTCGGATGACTTCGTGAATTCCGGCGCCGACACGCTTTACTACGAGCTGGCCGGCGAATTTCCGATTGGCGACACGGGTTTCAACATCACCGCCACCGTTGGTTACAGCGATGTCGAAGAGGCCACCGACGACAATTACACGTCCTTTCAGGTCGGTGTGAACTACAGCTGGAACAACATCCTGCTCGACGTTTCCTACTACGACACGTCCAGCTACGGCGAAGGCCTCCAGGATTTCCTGGGTCCCAAGACCTGGGCCGACAGCCGTGTGGTGTTCACCGCCAGCTACGAGTTCTGATATCGGTTTGATGAAAAGGTGAGCTTGTGAGCTCACGTGATCCAACTTGGAGAGTCAGCGATCGGCTGGCTCTCCAAGCGTTTCGCAGGCCGGGCGACGACCCGCCGGGAGCTGCCAAGGCAGGTCATCAAGTGCAGCGGCATCAGGCCGCCACCGTCTAATTCGCCACTGAGTCGCCGTTGGGTCCCAGCATCTCGCGGGCCAGTGCGATGGTCTGCGGACCGATTTCGATACCGCCCAGCATTCGCGCAATTTCCGCAACCCGCTGCTCGGCATCGAGCCGGGTCACGGCGCTGCGGCTGTCGGCCCCGCTGATCGCCTTGCTGACCATCAGATGCGCGTGGCCCTGGGCGGCAACCTGCGGCAAATGGGTTACGCACAGCACCTGACGCGAGGCGCCGAGCGACCGGAGCTTCTGTCCAACCACCTCGGCCACGGCGCCGCCGATGCCCGAGTCGACCTCGTCGAAGATCATGGTCGGTACGCTGTCCAGTCCAAGTGCCGCGACTTCGATCGCCAGGCTGATGCGCGACAGCTCGCCGCCCGAGGCGACCTTGCGCAGGGGACGCGGCGGCAGCCCGGGATTGGCCGCGATCAGGAAATCAACCCGTTCAAGCCCCTGGCTGCCAGGTTCTCCGGTATCGGCCGGCGGCAGATCGACGGCAAACACGCTGGCCGCCATGCCCAATTCGACCAGCACTTCGGAAACCGAATCCGACAGCCGTGCTGCGGCAGCCTGCCGGGCCTGGCTGAGTCGCTCGGCACAGGCCCGCCAGCTGCGCTCCTGCGCGGCGGCCCGCTCCGCCAGGCTCTGAGCGCGCGAGCCGGCATCGCGCAGCGCGTCGACCTCTGCGCTCAGCTGGTCGCGCCGCTCGGCCAGTCCGGACAGCGCGACGCGGTGCTTGCGGGCCAGATCATGAAGACGCGCCAGTCGGGATTCGATCTCCTGTAACCGGTCCGGGTCCAGATCGAGATCGTCGAATATCCGCTCCAGGCCAGCACTGGCTTCGTCGATCTGAATGCTCGCCGATTCCAGCAGGGCGCGCACTTCGGCAAGCCGGGGTTCGTGCTCCAGCAGCCGGCCCAGATGGCTGTGCAGCTCGCCCAGCCCGCGCGCCAGGCCGAATCCGTCTTCGGCATTGAGCCGGGCCAGCGCCGACTGGCAACCCTGGATCAGCTCGGCGGCATTGCTTTGCCGGCGGTGACTGACTTGCAACTGCTCCAGCGCGTCGTCGTCGAGCGCCTCGGCTTCCAGCTCGGCGAGCTGATGGCGCAGGTAGTCCAGCCGCTCGGTCGGATCGCCGCCATCGTCCAGCGCTGCCAGCTCGCGCCGGGTCTTGAGCCACTGCGCGGCCAGGTCGCGGACCTCGCGGCACAGCGGCGCGTGATCGCCAAAGGCGTCCAGCAGGGTCAGTTGGTGGTCGCGCTGCAGCAGCGCCTGATGTTCGTGTTGGCCGTGGATTTCCAGCAGCCGCTGGCCCAGTTCGGCCAGTTGGCTGGCGCTGGCCGGCCGGGCATTGATCCAGGCGCGCGAGCCGCCGTCAGCCCGAAGTACGCGTCGGACGTGACACAGTTGGCCGTCGTCGAGCTCCTGCTCGCGCAGCCAATCGAGCGCTTCATCGGCATCGCAGAGGTCGAACTCGGCGCTCAGCTCCGCGCGCTCGGCGCCGTGACGGACCATGGTGCTGTCGGCCCGGCTGCCGGTCAGCAGGGTGAGGGCGTCGACCAGCAGCGACTTGCCAGCGCCGGTTTCGCCGGAGACGACGGTCATTCCGGCCTCGAAGCCGACTTCGGCTTCCCGCACGACAGCGAAGTCCCTGATGTAAAGTCGGCTGAGCATGGCTGAGGTGTCCGGCTACTTGTCAGTGGCCACTGGTGGCCTTATCTATAGAGGGCTGTCGGCATCGGGTGATCGGTCCGGCCGACCGCTGCACAATCGCCCTGGTGGCGGCAAAGGATAAACGATGACACCCGCTTTCGAACCGCTCGATCCCCGTGCCCGCCAGCTGCTGCGCACACTGATCTCCCAGTACGTGCGCGATGGACAGCCGGTCGGCTCGCGCTCGCTGGCCAAGGTGTCCGGGCTCGACGTCAGCCCGGCGACCATCCGCAACATCATGGCCGATCTGGAAGAGCTTGGACTGGTCGCGGCGCCGCACACCTCGGCGGGCCGGATCCCCACGGCGCAGGGCTACCGGGTTTTTGTCGACAGTCTGGTGCAGTTCAAGCCGCTTTCCGAGCGTGAACGGGCCCGGCTGCGCGCCGACATGTCGGCCGGGGCCGGCACCCAGGCGCTGCTCGGCTCGGTGTCCGAGACGCTTTCGGCGATGAGCCACTTCGTCGGCGTGGTCACTGTTCCTCGGCGCGAGCAGTTCGCGTTCCGGCACATCGACTTCGTCCCGCTGGACGGCAATCGCGTGCTGGTGATTCTGGTATTCAGCGACAACGAAGTGCAGAACCGCATCATTCAGACCCGCCGACCGTACAGCGTGGGCGAGCTGGAGCGCACCGCCAATTATCTCAACCAGCACTTTGCCGGACGCGCCCTGGCTGATATCCGGCGCGCTCTGCTGGCCGATCTCAGGGATGTGCGGCATGCCATGGAACAGGCGATGAGCGCGACCGTTGAGCTGGCCGAACAGGCGCTGGATCCGGGGCGGGAGGACATGCTGGTGGCCGGTCAGGCCCGGCTGATCGGCGTCCAGGACCTGTCGGACATGGATCGCCTGCGCGAGCTGTTCGATGCGTTTGCGCGCAAACAGGAAATCCTCCAGCTGCTCGAGCGCACCATCCAGGCCCAGGGCGTGCGGGTGTTCATTGGCGAGGAGACCGGTCTGGCGCCGCTCGGCGACTGCACCGTGGTCACTGCGCCATACCGCGGGGGAGACGGCCAACGGCTGGGCGTGGTGGGGGTGATCGGGCCGACCCGGATGCATTACGAGCGGGTCATTCCGATCGTCCAGGCGACGGCCGATGCGCTGGGCGCCGCCTTGAATCCGGACGCTTCGACCCAATAAGTGCCCCAGGGGACCGTCGGGTCCAGCATTTCGCCGGCATCGCGGCGCTTCCGCCCGTGCCGATCATCTTCAATTCAACAGGACGTCATCATGCATTCAAACGAAGCCCGCGGGCCAGAATCGGGCGACCCATCGGATGTGTCGGGCGACGGCGAGTCGACCGTGGAGCAGCTTGCTGCTGAGCTGGCCGCCGCGCGCGATGCGCTGGACGCACTGCGCGAGTCGGGGCTGCGCGAACACGCGGATTTGGAGAACCAGCGCAAACGCATGGCGCGCGAGGTGGAGCAGGCCCGACGGTTCGCCAATGAGCGGGTGCTTTCGGACCTGCTGCCGGTGTTCGACAGCCTGGAGGCCGGCCTGGCGGTGGAAACCGCCGATCCAGCCAAACTCCGCGAGGGCATGGAGCTCACGCTCAAGCAGTTGGGCAAGGTGGCGGCCGATCACGGCCTCGAACCCGTCGACCCGGCCGGAGCGAGCTTCGACCCGGATCAACATCAAGCGATCAGCACCGTCGCCAGCGAGGCGCATCCGGACGGCACCGTCGTGCAGGTATTCCAGAAAGGCTACCGGCTCAACCAGCGTCTGGTCCGCCCGGCTCTGGTAGTGGTGTCCAGGACGCCCGACTGAAAATCCGCTTTGCCCTTGAACTCGCGCCTGCTGCCCTCAAATAGGCTCCAGAGGCGGCGCGGCCGCAGCACAGACAGAAAACTGGGAGACAACCATGGCCAAAATTATCGGCATCGACCTGGGTACCACCAATTCCTGCGTTGCCATCATGGAAGGTGGCAAGGCGAAGGTGATCGAGAACTCCGAAGGCGATCGCACCACGCCGTCCACCGTCGCTTTCACCAAGGACGGCGAAGTGCTGGTCGGCGCGTCCGCCAAGCGTCAGGCGGTGACCAACTCGAAGAACACCTTCTACGCGGTCAAGCGGCTGATCGGCCGCAAGTTCAGCGACGCCGAGGTCAAGAAGGACATCGATCTGGTGTCCTACGGAATCATCGCGCACGAAAACGGCGACGCCTGGGTGCAGACCAGCGACGGCAAGAAGATGGCCGCGCAGGAGATTTCCGCGCGTGTGCTGGAAAAGATGAAGAAGACCGCCGAGGATTATCTGGGCGAGAAAGTCACCGAGGCGGTGATCACCGTTCCGGCCTATTTCAACGACAGCCAGCGCCAGGCGACCAAGGACGCCGGCCGGATCGCAGGGCTTGAAGTCAAGCGCATCATCAACGAGCCGACCGCCGCCGCACTGGCCTACGGCCTGGACAAGAAGGGCGGTGATCGCAAGATTGCGGTCTACGATCTGGGCGGCGGCACGTTCGACGTTTCGATCATCGAAATCGCCGAAGTGGATGGCGAGAAGCAGTTCGAAGTGCTGGCCACCAACGGCGACACCTTCCTGGGCGGCGAGGATTTCGACAATCGGGTCATCGACTATCTGGTCGAGGAATTCCGCAAGGATCAGGGTATCGACCTGCGCCAGGATCATCTGGCCCTGCAGCGCCTGAAGGATGCCGCCGAGCGTGCCAAGATCGAGCTGTCCAGCTCCCAGCAGACCGAAGTCAACCTGCCTTACGTGACCGCCGATGCCAGCGGCCCGAAGCATCTGAACATCAAGCTGACCCGGGCCAAGCTGGAGTCGCTGGTCGACGATCTGGTCAAGCGCACCATCGAGCCGTGCCGTGTGGCGCTCAACGATGCCGGCGTGCGCGCTTCCGATATCGCCGAAGTGATTCTGGTCGGTGGCCAGACCCGCATGCCCAAAGTGCAGGCAGCAGTGACCGAATTCTTCGGCAAGGAGCCGCGCAAGGACGTCAACCCCGATGAAGCGGTGGCCATCGGCGCCGCAGTGCAGGGAGGTGTGCTGGCCGGGGACGTCAAGGACGTGCTGCTGCTCGACGTGACCCCGCTCAGCCTGGGGATCGAGACCATGGGCGGCGTGTTCACCAAACTGATCGAAAAGAACACCACGGTGCCGACCAAGGCCAGCCAGACCTTCTCGACCGCCGAGGACAATCAGACGGCAGTCACCGTGCATGTTCTGCAGGGCGAGCGCGAGCAGGCGCGGTTCAACAAGTCGCTGGCCAAGTTCGACCTGACCGGCATCGATGCCGCGCCGCGCGGGATGCCGCAAGTTGAAGTCACCTTCGATATCGATGCCAACGGCATTTTGCACGTCAGCGCCAAGGACAAGAAGACCGGCAAGGAACAGAAGGTCGAGATCAAGGCCGGCTCGGGCCTGAGCGAGGAGGAAATCCAGCGCATGGTCGCCGATGCCGAAGCGCACCGAGAGGAAGACAAGAAGTTCCACGAGCTGGTGTTCGCCCGCAATCAGGCCGATGCGCTGATTCACAACACCCGCGCGGCGATCAAGGACCACGGCGACAAAGTGTCCAGCGAGGTGATGGGTCAGGTGGAGTCGGCGCTGGGCGAGCTGGAAACCGCGATGAAGGGCGACGACAAGGACGCCATCGAGACCAAGTCGAAGGCGCTTCAGCTGGCGGCTCAGTCGCTGTTCGCCGCTTCCGAGGCCGCCGCCCAGGACGCATCGGGCGACGGCGAGGCGCCGCAGTCCGGCCCGCAGGCCAGCGCCACGGAAGACGTGGTCGACGCGGAGTTCACCGAGGTCAAGGACGACAAGAACTGAAACCGGGAATGGGCAAAGGGGAATCGGGAATCGATAACAACGGTTCCTGGTTTCTCGTTGCCGCGTCCCGAGCGATCGCGGTGGCCGGAGATGGTTGGAATGCAGCGAAGGCCGACGCTTTGACGATTCCCGATTCCCGATTCCCGGTTCCCGGCAAATGAAACGCGACTACTACGAAGTGCTGGGAGTATCCCGGACAGCCAGCGAGGCCGAGCTCAAGACGGCTTACCGGCGCCTCGCCATGAAGCATCATCCGGATCGCAATCCGAATGATGCGAGTGCCGAGGAGGCGTTCAAGGAGGCCAAGGAGGCTTACGAGGTGCTGTCCGACGCTTCCAAGCGGCGGATGTACGATCAGCATGGCCACGCCGCGTTCCAGTCCGGCATGGGCGGCGGCGGCGGGCAGGGCGGGTTTTCCGATGTCGGCGACATTTTCGGCGACATTTTCGGCGATATTTTTGGTGGTGGCGGTGGTCGCGCGCGTGGCCCCCGCAAGGGCGCCGATCTGCGCTATGTCATCGAGCTGGACCTCGAAGAGGCGGTGTTCGGCGCAGTGAAGCGGATCCGCGTCCCCACTCTGGTCGGCTGCAAGTCGTGTGGCGGCAGCGGTTCGGAAGACGGCAAGGTGGAGACCTGCGGCACCTGCCGGGGCCAGGGCCGGGTGCGCATTCAGCAGGGCATCTTCTCCATCCAGCAGTCGTGCCCGCACTGCGGTGGCAGCGGCAAGCGGATCAGCAACCCGTGCAGCAGCTGTCGCGGACACGGTCGAACCGAGCAGGAGAAGGAGCTCGATGTCAATATCCCGGCTGGCGTCGACACCGGCGACCGGGTCAGGCTGGCCGGCGAGGGCGAGGCTGGGCCATCAGGTGCGCCGGCGGGAGATCTGTATGTCGAGATCCAGACCCGCGAGCACGCCATCTTCAAGCGCGACCACGATGATCTGTATTGCGAAGTGCCGGTCAGGCTGTCGCAGGTGGCGCTGGGCGCCAGCATCCCGGTGCCGACGCTGAACGGCGAGGTGGAAATCAAGGTGCCGCCGGAAACCCAGACCGGCAAGCTGTTCCGCCTGCGCGGCAAGGGTGTCAAATCGGTGCGCAGCCGTGCGCCGGGCGATCTGCTTTGCCGTGTGGTCGTGGAAACGCCGGTCAACCTGACCAGCGAACAGCGCCGCATCCTTGCCGAGTTCGAAGAGACGTTCGAAGGCGAGGATGGGCAGCGGCATTCGCCGCGAACCAGTTCCTTCCTCGATGGCGTCAAGGCGTTCTGGGATCGGGTGACTTCGTAGCGAAGTTGTCGGTTCGGGAGCGGTCACGCTGATTGGTGACGCGATCGGCGGTCTCTAAGAGCATCTGCAACGCCCCGCGATGCCGGCGCAATTACTCGGCGGCCTGGGTCGTTCTGGGCAGCCAGTCGGGCCGGGCCGCGCCGTTTTCAGGCGCTGCCTTGTCTTGTGGACGCCTTGCGGACGTGATTGCATTCAAGGGCGATTTGCTGGCATAATTTCCGGTTCCGGCATGCCGGAGGCTGTGGCGCTCCGGCGCGGCGGTCAGGACAATCGGGCCTTCGGGCCTACACCGGTTCGGGCAAGGAAGGAAAGCACGGTCAGCCGTCGCCCAGCCAGTCAGTTGTTGAACCAGGGACGCATCATGGCCAAGATCAAGATCAAGACCAACCGGGGCGCGGCCAAGCGCTTCCGGAAGACGGCGTCCGGCAAATACAAGGCCGGGCATGCCAATCGCAGCCACATCCTCACGAAGAAATCGACCAAGCGCAAGCGCAACCTCCGGCAGACGAATCACGTCCGTGCCGAGGACGCAGGCCGTCTTGATCGCATGCTTCCGTATCTTTGAGGAGGGCTGAAAAATGGCACGAGTCAAACGTGGTGTAACGGCGCGCAAGCGCCACAAGAAAATTCTCAAGCTGGCCAAGGGCTACTACAACGCCCGTCGCAAGGTGTTCCGCGTTGCCAAGCAGGCGGTCATCAAGGCGCAGCAGTACGCCTACATTGGCCGCAAGCAGAAAAAGCGCAATTTCCGCGCCCTGTGGATCGTCCGCATCAACGCCGCTGCCCGCATGTACGGCATGAGCTACAGCCGCTTCATGAACGGGCTGAAGAAGGCCGACGTGCAGCTCGATCGCAAGGCTCTGGCGGATATCGCCGTGCATGACATCGCCGCATTTGGGCAGATTGCCGAACAGGCCAAGCGCGCACTGGCGGCCTGAAGCCTGACCTCGCCGATGCCGGTCGGCTGGTTGGGCCGGCACACCCGATGGGTGAAGCACAGCGGGTTCGCCCGTTGAAGAAAGGGGGAGGGCGCAAGTCCTTCCCCTTTTTTCTGCCTTGTGCCCACCGTTCGGAATATCCCGTCCGCGATTGCGGCCGGCCGCCTCTGAAGGCTGTCGCGGGCTTCGAAACACCTTACCGGATTGCCAGTCGATGACCGACCTGGAAACACTCACCCAATCGGCCCTGGCCGATATATCCGCCGCCGATCGCCTGGAAGCACTGGAGACGTTGCGCGTCGCCCTGCTTGGTAAGACCGGCAGCATTACTGGCCAGCTCAAGCAACTGGGTGCATTGCCGCCCGAGCAGCGCAAGTCGGCGGGCGAGGCGGTCAATCGCGCCAAGTCCCTGCTGAGCGAAGCGATTGCCGAGCGCCGCGCCGTGCTGGACGCCAGGGCGCTGGAAGCGCGACTCGCCGCGGAGCAAATCGACGTGACCCTGCCGGGCCGCTGCGCCTCGCTGGGCACACTGCACCCGGTCACCCGAGCCGCCGAGCGAATTGCCGGCATCTTTGCCCGGATGGGCTATGAGCTGGAGGACGGCCCGGAAATCGAGGACGACTGGCACAACTTCGAGGCGCTGAATTTCCCGCCGCATCATCCGGCGCGCGCCATGCACGACACCTTTTACTTTCCGGACGGGCGCCTGCTGCGCACTCACACGTCGCCGGTGCAGATCCGCTACATGTGTGAGCAGAAGCCGCCGTTCCGGATGATCACCATCGGCAAGGTGTATCGCAGCGATTCCGATCAGACCCATTCGCCGATGTTTCACCAGATGGAAGGCCTGCTGGTCGACGAGACCAGTACGTTCGCCGATCTCAAGGGCACGCTTAAGCAGTTCGTCGATGCGTTCTTCGAGCGCGATTTCGAAATGCGCTTTCGCCCGAGCTTCTTTCCGTTCACCGAGCCTTCGGCCGAGGTCGATATCCGCTGGGACCGCGAGGACGGCAGCGAGCGCTGGCTGGAGGTTCTGGGCTGCGGCATGGTGCATCCGAATGTGCTGAGAAATGTCGGCATCGACCCGGAGCGTTTCACCGGATTCGCCTTCGGGATCGGCATCGAGCGATTCGCCATGCTGCGTTACGGGGTGGACGATCTGCGCGCATTTTTCGAGAATGACGTGCGCTTCCTGAGACAATTCGCGTGAGGTCCGAAGCAGGCGGGGCCAGGGCGGCAGTCGTCACCGCCGTCCCAGGTGTTTCCTTTGCCTCGCACCTGTGCGTCGAAGCGAACTGCGGGACGCGCGAAGCGCACTGGCGCTTGCCCTGGATGAGATGGGAAAACACACATGAAATTTCCTGAGAGCTGGCTGCGTGCGCACGTCGGCATCGATGCATCGCGCGACGAGCTTGCGGCGCGGCTGACCGCGATCGGCCTTGAAGTCGAAGCGATGACCGTACTGGGCGCGAGCCTGGACGGCATCGTGGTAGCCGAGATCATCGGCTGCCAGAGGCACCCGGATGCCGACAAGCTCAACGTATGCACCGTCGACGCTGGCGGCGAACCGGTGCAGATCGTCTGCGGCGCGCCCAATGCCCGGGTGGGTTTGAAGGCGCCGCTGGCGCGCATCGGCGCGGAGTTGCCCGGCGGTCTGCGGATCGAGGCGGCCACCCTGCGCGGCGTGGCGTCCAGCGGCATGCTTTGCTCGGCGCGCGAATTGGGCATCGACACCGATGCCTCCGGATTGCTCGAACTGCCGGCCGATGCGCCGGTCGGGCACGCGCTGGCCGAGTATCTGGGATTGCCCGACGCCAGTATCGAACTCAAGCTCACGCCCAATCGCGCCGACTGTTTTTCGGTTCGCGGCATCGCTCATGATGTGGCGGCGGCGTTCGGAACCCAGGTTGCCGATTTCGCCATCGCGCCGGTGCCGGCGCACAGCGAACGGCGACTGGAAGTCCGGCTGGATGCCGGCGCGGACTGTCCCCGGTATTGCGGTCGCGTGATCGAGGATGTCGATGCGGGTGCGGCCACGCCGCTGTGGATGGCCGAGCGCCTGCGCCGGTCTGGCGTGCGTCCGGTCAGTTTTCTGGTCGATGTCACCCAATATGTGATGCTGGAGCTGGGTCAGCCGATGCACGCCTTCGATCTGGATCTGCTGAGCGGGCCGATCGGTGTGCGTCGTGCGCGGGCCGGTGAAGCACTGAAGCTTCTTGATGAGAGCGAAGTCGAGGTCGCCCTGAAGTTCCTGCTGATCACCGATGCCGATCGGCCGGTCGCGCTGGCCGGCATCATGGGCGGCTGGCAGACGCGGGTGACCTCTGCGACGCGCAACGTGTTCCTCGAGAGCGCCCATTTTGCGCCGGACGCGATCATCGGCCGGGCACGTCGGCTGGGCATGCACACCGATGCCAGTCATCGTTTCGAGCGCGGCGTCGATCCGGCGCTGCCGGCTGTGGCGATCGAATACGCCACGAAACTGATACTCGACGTCGCCGGCGGCCGCGCTGGCCCGACCGTAGACACCAGCACTCAGGTCGCCGCCAGCGGTCCCGCCCCGGTGACGCTGCGTCGCGCAAGATTGAGCCGGGTACTGGGAATTACCGTGGCCGATGCCGAAGTGGAGCGAATCCTCAAGGCGCTCGGCATGCGCGTCGAGCCGGATGCGCTGGGATGGCGGGTGACCGCGCCCAGCGCCCGATTCGATATCGCCATCGAGGAAGACCTGATCGAAGAGGTGGTTCGCATTCACGGCTACGAGAAAGTACCGACCAGCCTGCCGACCGGTCAGATTCGTATCGCCATGCCCAGCGAAGCACGATTGGAAGAGGGTGAGTTGAGGCGCCAGATGATCGCGCGCGACTACCAGGAGGCGATCACCTTTGCGTTCGTCGAATCGGCATTGCTCACGACCTGGCAGATGGACAGCGACACCGTTGCGCTGGCCAATCCGCTGTCGGCCGAGTTGGCGGTGATGCGGCCTTCGCTGCTGCCTGGCCTGGTCGCCGCGCTGGCGCGCAACCGGCATCGGCAGCAGGTCCGGGTCCGGCTGTTCGAACTGGGTCGAGTATTCAGTGCCGGGTCGGGAGCGACCGTCGAAAAGCGCCGGCTGGCGGGTGTGGCCTGCGGATTTGCGCGCGAGGAGCAATGGAGCGAACCGCGCCGCGAGGTCGATTTCCACGATATCAAGGCCGACTTGCACAGCGTATTGCGGCTGGGTGCCGACATCGGGCGCTACAGCTACCGTCCGACCAGCCAGGCCTGGCTGCATCCTGGCCGCTCGGCGGATGTCATGCAGGGCGATCGCTGCGTCGGATGGATCGGGCATTTGCACCCCCGGTTGGCGGGCGAACTCGACCTGGATGGCGAGATTTGTCTGTTCGAGGTCGACCTCGATGCCATCATCGAGCGCTCGGTCCCGACCGCGCACGCGCTGTCCCGGTTTCCCTCGATCCGCCGGGACATCGCGCTGGTGGTCTCCGAGCACGTCCAGTGGGCCGATCTGGAGGCAACCCTGCGGGCCGCATTGGCTGACCGCCTGGCCGCCGTCAGGCTGTTTGACCGTTACACAGGTACCGGGCTCGAACCGGGAACAAAAAGTTTGGCTATAGGCTTGATTTTGCAGGATGTATCGCGCACTCTTGAAGACCGCGACGCGGACCAGGCGGTGGCCTTGGCGCTACAGGCGCTGGCGCGCGATCACGGGGCACAGCTCAGGGGGTAATGCATGGCACTGACCAAAGCGGAAATGGCGGAACAGCTCTTTGAGCAGGTTGGACTCAACAAGCGGGAGGCGAAGGAATTTGTCGACGCCTTCTTCGACTCGCTTCGTGATGCGCTGGAGAATGGCCAGCAGGTGAAATTGTCCGGGTTCGGAAACTTCGACCTGCGCCGCAAGAACCAGCGTCCGGGACGCAACCCCAAGACCGGCGAGGAGATCCCCATCTCGGCGCGCACGGTGGTCACCTTCCGGGCCGGACAGAAGCTCAAGGAGCGGGTAGAGACCTATGCTGGATCCAGGAAGTAATCGCGAGCTGCCGCCGATTCCGGCCAAACGCTACTTCACCATCGGTGAGGTAAGTGAACTGTGCGACGTGAAGCCTCACGTGCTGCGCTACTGGGAAACCGAATTCCAGACCCTCAAGCCGGTCAAGCGCCGCGGCAATCGCCGGTATTATCAGCGTCACGACGTGCTGATGATCCGTCAGATCCGCTCGCTGCTGTACGAAGAGGGTTACACCATCGGCGGCGCCCGGCAGCGTATCGAGGGCCAGGTTGGGCGAAGCGAAGCCACGCTGTCCGCCCAGATCGTCCACGAAGTGCGCGTCGACCTCGAAGATGTGCTCGCACTGCTGAACCGCTGAGCGCAAACAGTCGACATTCGCGTATACTTCTCGTCCCGCCGGCACGCGCTGGCGGAACCGCAAATTCGGGGCGTAGCGCAGCCTGGTAGCGCACCACAATGGGGTTGTGGGGGTCGTGAGTTCGAATCTCACCGTCCCGACCATTTGCGATCGGATCGATTTCATTCCTTACTTGGCCTCCCGTATCCTGCACCCGGCAGGATCGGTAAATGCTGGGTGCGGCTTCGGTTGCATGCCGGCCGCTTGGTTGCAGGGTGTCTGCCGGTATCCCTTGCGAGATCTGCGTGGCGGCAGGCATGCCGCATGACGGTTTTTGCCTTCCGTCGCGGAATCGCATTGAATCTTGTTGCCGCGCCGCGGTCTGACGTGCCACGCGAAAACGCGTCTTGAATAGGGAGAGGAATCATGTTGCTGAATGCACGGTTGTTCATTGCGGGTGCCCTGCTGGCGCTTACATTCGGCGTATCGGCGCAGTCGCGCAGTTGGGACACCGATATCATCCGCGACACCTTCGGCTTCGGGCCGGACAGCGCCAGCGACGTCCCATGGGAGGCGATCGAGCAGGGCTGTCCGCGTCGCGACTGCATCCCGGCCATCGACAGCCCGCAGTTCGTCTCCGCCGATGCCGCCAGGTTTCTCGATGACGATGATCTGGTGATGGGCATATCGCGCGCTGGAATCAGTCGCGCTTACCCGACCCGCATCCTCAACTATCACGAAATCGTGAATGACCGCATTGGCGATCTGCCGGTGGCCGTTACCTGGTGTCCACTGTGCGGCTCGGGCCTGGCTTTCGAGCGCACGCTGGATGGCGAAGCGGTGGAATTCGGCGTGTCCGGCCTGCTGCACAACAGCGACCTGATCATGTACGATCGAAACAGCGAGTCGCTCTGGCAGCAAATCAGCGGTACCGCCTTTGCCGGTCCGCGCAAGGGCCAGACGCTGACCGCCCTGCCGGTGAGCCTGACCACCTGGGCCGAGTGGCGTGCCGCGCATCCGGAAACCGAGGTGCTTCAGGTGCCCAGCGATGACCCGCGCTACGCGCAGAACGCGCCTTATGGTGACTATGATCGCAGTCCGCGGCTGATCTTTCCGGTAGCGTCGCAAAACGCGCGTCTTCATCCAAAGGAAGTGGTGTATGGCGTCGAGATTGGCGATCAGTCGTTTGCGGTTACCGAGCGTGCGCTGCGTGCCCAGGCCGAAATCGAGACAACCGCTGGATCGACCCAGCTGCTCTGGAGACGAAGTGACAATGGAACGGTTTCAGTCGTTACTGCGGGTGGCGATGAGCTGGTCGCGCACCGGATGTTCTGGTTTGCGTGGTACACTTTTCATGTCGATACCGGGCTGTTCGACTTGCCGGGAAACGCCAAGCAGCGCCAGTAGCGATTTTGCCGGTTTCGGTCTCTTGCCGCCGATTCGGTTTCGCACAGCAGCGAGCGTATGGCGGCGTGACCCGGCGAGGGCAGGCGGATTCGCCGGTCCTGCGCGTATCGACCGATTTGGTCGTAGATTGGTACTGGGGAGTTAATTGGGCGTGCCGATGTCAGTGACCGAGGCCAAGCCGGCAGCGAGCGCGCAGGTAGCCGCTGAACGGCCGCGAGGGCCTTCGAGGGTGGTCGGGTATTTCCGTCGTTACCGGCTGCGTACCATGCTGGCGACGGCCGGTGGCTTCGTTTTGGTCGTGCTGTTGGGCAGCGTTCTGCTGACCGGCCGTTCGCTGGACATGGGACGACGCGATATCGCGTTGATCGAGTTGGTTCGCGGGCTTGAGACCGTTTCCCAGCAGATCACCAGTGATGCGGAGCAGTATCTGCGCATCGCGCCCCGCGATTACCCCGACTACTATCGCGACACGCAGGTCTACTATCAGTCGCTGCGTCGGCAGCTCGAACGTATAGACGCAATCCGCGGCGAGCTTGCCACGCTCAGCCTGAACCTGGGTGGCGGCGCATTTGCCGGACTGGTGGCCAGCGAGTCAGACCAGTTGCGGCGCAGCGTTGCTGCGTTCAATGCATTCTGGGAGGAGTACCGCTCCGGCCTCGACGAGCAGCTCGGGCCGGATACCGACGAGCCGCGTCTGGAATGGGGCGCCAAGCATTTGCAGTTCTACGGCGCGCTTCTCGATCGTCAGGTTGGCGACGTATCGACTGCGTCCCATGATTATGTCGATCAGCACTTTCAGTCGGGCAAGTGGATCAGCCAGTACGGCATGTTGTTTGGCTTTGCCCTGGCGGTTGGGCTGGTGGTGCTGCTGTTGCGGCTGATCGATCGTCGCATCCAGGTCACCCTGAACGGCTGCCAGCAAATCGCGTTGGGCCGATTCGGCGACCGGATCCCGGTGCACAGGGAGGACGAGCTGACCGCCCTCGACGAGGCGGTCAACAAGATGTCAGGCCGGATCGGCGGCGTGCTGACCTTGCTCGATGGCGTCCAGCAGGGCGGCGATCTGGACTCGACGCTGGGTCAGCTGTGCATGGCGCTTTCGAAGCTGGACAAGGTCGACTGGCTGGCGCTCTACGAGATCGACCAGCTTCGATCGGCGGTCGAGTTGCGCGGGCAGTACCCGAAGCGATACGCGCTTCCGCACATCGACGCGGGAAGCCTGCCCTGGCAGCAGGAGCGCGCGCGCACTATTTCCCTGACGCCGGCCCCCGATCGCCCCGAGGACGAATTGGCCGGTGCTCTCTATCGCTACCGCTTCGCGTCGGCCATGTGGGTGATCATGCCGATGGAAGGCGAGCATTGCTTTGCGCTGTTGCTCGCCAGCCGCAGCGCAGATGCGCTGCAGAGCGATATCGCCGAGTTGCTCGGCAATGTGGCACCGATCATCGGCCATGGGCTGGACAAGACCTTGTTGGCCGAGCGCCTGCTGCTGGCCACGGTCAACGGTCTGAGCAAGCTGGCCGAGAGTCGGGATACCGAGACCGGAAACCACCTCGTTCGCATGAGCCAGTATTCGCGAATTCTCGCCGAGTCCTATGTGCTGTTCGGACCGCGTGGCGAGCCAGACTGGAACCCCGATGCCAGCGGTGAGTTCATCCGCGACGTGGTCCGGTTCGCGCCGATGCACGACATCGGAAAAGTGGGCGTCCCGGATTCGATTCTGCTCAAGCCGGGTCGGTTGAGTCAGGTCGAGCGAACCGAAATGAACATGCATCCGCTGATCGGCGGAGAAGTGCTGCGCGCCTGCGCCAAGCAACTGCCCGGCCGCGGCCTGTCGTTGTTCAAAGTGGCGATCGATATCGCCGAAGGCCATCACGAGAAGTACGACGGGACCGGATACCCCATGGCGCTGGCTGGCAAGGAAATTCCGCTTGCCGCGCGGATTGTGGCGATTGCCGATGTATTCGATGCCCTGACCAGCAAGCGACCCTACAAGGAAGCCTGGTCGCCGGAGCAGGCGATGGAATACTTGCGGTTGCAGTCGGGCAAGCACTTCGATCCGGACCTGGTGGTGGCTTTCGAGACCGGGCTGCCGGCAATCATGCAGATCTACCGCGATCTCAGGCACATCTGAGCGAATCGGGCGATCAGGGCGCGATGAACCTCGCGCGTCGTCATGCTGTCGAAACCGTCGGTATATCATCGACAACCTTGGCCGCAACAGGAAATGACGTGACCTGGCCCATGCTGCGAAGCGCGGCTCGAAACCGATGGCGGCGATCCGGCACGCCCGGCCACCGCATTGCCGGGCTGATCTGCCTGTCGCTGATGCTGGCTGGCTGCGCTGGCCTGGAGCGCAAACCCGACCTGCAGCGGCTTTACGTGAGCAGTCAAAGCGCAGTCGATCAACCGCCGGTGATACTCATTCCGGGAATCATGGGCAGTCGCCTGATCGATGACCGGGAGGAAGAGCGCTGGGTGGGCTCCTGGTTCAAGACGATGTTTTCGAGCTACCGGGATCTGGTCCTGCCGATCGATCCCGAGACGCTCATGCCGCAGCCGAATCTGACCGTGGGCGGGCTGACCGATGAAGTATCGGGGCGCGACTACTACGCTTCGATCGCGCGGATCCTTCGTGACGCGGGTGGCTACCGTCTGGGACGGCCTGGCTTAGCCGCCGAGCCGGGTCAGCGCTACTACTATGAATTTGCCTACGACTGGCGGCTGGACAACGTGCAGACGGCGCGCCGACTGGACGAATTGATTTCCCAGATCCGCCAGGATCACGGGCGGCCCGATCTGAAGGTGGACATCATCGCTCACAGCATGGGCGGACTGGTGGCACGGTATTACCTACGTTACGGCACGGTCGATGTGTTGGACGACAACGAGTTTCCGGTGAACTACCACGGCGAGTCCCGGGTTCGCCGGGTCGCGCTGCTGGGCACGCCCAATCTGGGTTCGGTCGGCTCGCTGCACGCGTTCATCGTCGGTCGGCGGGTCGCATTGGGTCGGGTGCCGCCCGATGTGCTGATGACATTCCCGAGCATGTACCAATTGTTTCCGCATCCGCTGCACGACTGGATAATCACTGCCGAAGGCCGTGTGCTCGACCGGGATGTTTTCGATATCGGGATATGGCGCCGATTCCAGTGGTCGATCTTCGACGCTGGCGTGCGTGAGGCGATACTGGCCGATTTCGACGACCCGGCGCAGGGCGCGGCACATCTGTCGATGCTGGAGCGCTATTTTCACAAGCACATCGAACGGGCGCGGCGTTTCGTGTGGTCGCTGACCGTCCCGCTGGAGCGCGCGCCGTGGCGGATGATGACCTTCGGTGGCGACTGCGAGCTGACCGCCGCGCGGGTTCTGGTCGAGGAGGAGTCCGGCGATTCGGTCGTGCGCCTCAATCCCAAGCAGATCGCCAATCCGGTTTCTGGTGTCGATTACGACCGTCTGATGCTCGAACCGGGCGATGGAACGGTTACCAAGGCCTCGCTGCTGGCCCGCGATTCGCTGGATCCGTTCGTGCCCCGGCATCGCTACATCTCCTTTCCGGCCAGCGGCTCGATGTTCCTGTGCGAGCGTCACGATCGGTTGAGCTCAAACATCACCTTTCAGGACAACCTGCTTCAGTTTCTGCTCAATCGCGACAGTGGTCCGGAATTGGCGCCAGTCGCGCGCCAGACGCTAAACTGAGCGCCGCTTCCGAAGCTAGGCTCCGTCCCGATGTACCCGCGAATCGAACCCTTTGCGCACGGGACGCTGGCCGTCGACCGTCGGCATTCCCTGTACTACGAGCAGTGCGGAAACCCCCGGGGCAAGCCGGTGGTGATTGTCCACGGCGGACCGGGCGGCGGGTGCAACGCGCGGATGCGCTGCTTTCATGACCCCGAGGCCTACCGCATCATCCTGTTCGATCAACGCGGCGCCGGACGATCCACGCCGCATGCCGATCTGGTCGACAACACCACAGGGCACCTGATCGCCGACATGGAACTGCTGCGCGAGACGCTGGGCATCGAGCGTTGGCAGGTGTTCGGTGGTTCCTGGGGCTCGACGCTTGCGTTGGCGTATGCGCAGCGTCACCCCGAGCGGGTCTCCGAGCTGGTGTTGCGTGGCATCTTCATGCTGCGCCGCTGGGAGCTGGAGTGGTTCTATCAGGAGGGCGCGTCGAATCTGTTCCCGGATGCCTGGCAACAGTTCATCTCGGTCATTCCCGAAGTGGAGCGCTGCGACCTGATTTCGGCGTTCCATCGGCGGCTGACCGGCGATGACGAATCTGTCCGACTGGCCGCTGCCCGCGCCTGGTCGGTCTGGGAGGGCGCGACCAGTTACCTGCATCCGGATCCCGATTTCACGGCCTCCCACGCCGAGGCGCGATTCGCGCTGGCGTTCGCCCGGATCGAAAGCCATTACTTCGTCAACGGCGGATTCTTCGAAGTGGAAGGTCAACTGCTGCGCGATGCCCACCGCATCGCCGAAATTCCGGGAACCATCGTCCATGGCCGCTATGACGTGGTTTGTCCGGTGCGCAACGCCTGGGAACTGCATGCCGCGTGGCCGCGCTCGCAGCTGGTGATCTGCCCAGGATCCGGGCACTCCGGATTCGAACCGGAAATCGCGCAGGCGCTGGTCAGGGCGACCGACGGCTATCGTTGATTGCCGTCAGGCGGAGGGTCGATGGTCTCCAGCGACAGCCGCAGACCGTGACGAACAAGCCAGTCGTGCAGTCGGGCCGAGATGATGCGGTCGCCGCAGGCCAGCAGGGTGCCGTCGGACGCGAACAGCAAGGGCAGTGCCTGGCGTTGCCAGGGCGGAATGTCCGACTGCTGAAGCAGGTGTTTCAGACTGTGCGAATGGCGTCGGCCCGGCAGGGTGATCCGTTCGCCGCCGCGACGCGCACGGACAACGACCGGCGGAACGAAACCGGGCCCTGCGCCATCGCCCGATTGCGGGGGAGGCGGGACGAACTCAGCGCAAGGTTGCAGGCATAGGAGGCGGCCGTCGGCCAGAGGCAGGGGTGTTCGGCCATCCCATGAAACGCTGGCGACTGGCGCAATATCCGCCGATGCCCAACCGGCATGAAGGGCGTCGCGCCAACGGCGAACCCAGGCGCCGGCCCAATCGAAGCAGGCTGTGCTGTCGGGCGCTGCGTCCAGCAGGTCCGATTCGATCCGGGCGATGCCGTTGCCGGGCAGCGGAGGTAGGCCGAGTCGGGTCAGCCACTGGCGCAGCACGCGCGCCCGGCGGCTTGCCGGCAAGGCCAGCAAGCCGGAGCGATCGAGCCGGTCGGGTGCGGTGGCAGTCAGCCGCAGGAGGATGTCGGCCTCGTCATCGGAAAGCAGCGCGCTGGCCTCGGCACACAGCTCGGCGCTGCGGGCAAGCGAGCGATCGGCATGCGGCCAGCGCTGCATCAGGACCGGCAGCAGATGCTGGCGCAGCCAGGCGCGATCATTGGCCGAGCCGAAATTGCTCGGGTCGGCAACTGCCGGCAGGCCCAGCTCGGCCAGGCACTGACGCAGGTGTTCGATGCCGACCGTCAACAAAGGTCGCCAAAGGGTCCCGCTGCCCAGGGGTCTGGTTAGGCGCATGGCGGCCAGACCGTCCGGCCCGGAGGCGCGCAGCGCCCGCAGCAGGAAAGTCTCGGCCTGATCCTGACGGTGATGGCCGGTCGCCAGCAGTTCGCCCTTGTCCAGCGCGTCGGCCAGCAGGGCGTAACGGGCATCGCGGGCAGCTGCTTCCAGCCCCAGCCCGCTGTGGCGCTCGACCTGTGCGCGCAGCACTACCAGCGGCACGTCGAGGCGCGCGCAGAGCTTCTGGCAGTCTGCCGCCCATCGCGCAGATTCCGGGTGCAGACCGTGATCGACGTGCAGCGCACGCAGGCCGCGCGCACGCGCCTCGGGCATCCCGGCCAATACGCCGAGCAGGGCGGTCGAATCCGGGCCACCGCTGAAGGCGACCGCCAGGTTGCGCTCCGGCCACTGCTTCAACGCGTCGATCAGCAGGGCGCTCAGCGCTTCGGTTTGCGGCCTTGAGCTGGATTCGCCAGGCGGCAGGGTCACGGCAGGTCACGATTCGCGCCGCGTACGCGCGCGACAGCGGCCTCAAGCGGCTTCGTAGGCACCGTAGCGTCGCAGGCGCTGGTAGCGCTGTTCGAGCAGGGTCGGGGTGTCGAGGCCGGCCAGTGCATCGAGTTCGTTGATCAGGACGGTGCGCAGTCGGATCGCCATCGAACGCGGGTTGCGGTGCGCACCGCCGGTCGGTTCGCGGATGACCTTGTCGACCAGGCCCAGGCCCTTGAGCCGCACCGCTGTCAGGCCCAGTGCATCGGCGGCGTCCTTGGCCTTGTCGGCGGATTTCCACAAAATCGATGCACAGCCCTCCGGCGAAATCACCGAATAGGTGCCGTATTGCAGCATCAGCGTGCGGTCGCCAACGCCGATGGCCAGGGCGCCACCGGAGCCGCCTTCGCCGATCACGGTACACACAATCGGCACTTTCAGTTCGGCCATCTCGATCAGATTGCGGGCGATGGCCTCGGACTGGCCGCGTTCCTCAGCGCCGATGCCGGGGTAGGCGCCAGGGGTATCGATGAAGGTCAGAATGGGCAGGCCGAAACGCTCGGCCATGCGCATCAGGCGCAGCGCCTTGCGGTAGCCCTCCGGGCGCGGCATGCCGAAGTTCCGCCGCACCTTGCTCTTGGTGTCCCGGCCCTTCTGGTGGCCGATCACCATGACCGATCGACCCGCCATCCGGGCCAGCCCACCAACGATAGCGGCGTCGTCGGCGTAGGCGCGGTCGCCGGCCAACTCATGAAACTCTTCGCACATCAGGCGCAGATAATCCAGCGTATAGGGCCGAGCCGGATGCCGTGCGAGCTGGGAAATCTGCCAGGCGCTGAGGTTGCGAAAAATTTCCGCCGTGCGGGAGCGCAGCTTCGCTTCCAGTGCGCGGACTTCACGGTCGATGTCCATCGCCTCGCCGTGGCTGGCATCGCGAAGATCTTCGATCTTCGCCTGCAGGTCGGCGATTGGCTGCTCGAAGTCGAGGTAGTTGGGATTCATTCGGCGTCGGTGCCAGTAGGTGCGTGAAGTATAACGGGCGTGAAGGCGGGGCGAGGCAATCGACGATTCCGCGCTCAGCTTCCGCCGGGCAGGCGCACCTGAAGTGTGACCGCAGCCACGCCGGGAACCGCGCGCAGATCGCTCACCAGGGCGGGATCGCAGCGTACGCCATGACTGCCGTTGAGCAGCATGCGGCCGGTTGCGCCGGGGACGGTCAGATCCAGGCTGATCGGCGTTGCTCCCGGGCGGTAACGCTGAAGCACCTGCTCCACGGGTGTCAGGACATCGCCGAGTCGGGTATCCAGCCGGATCTGCAGCCGCGAACCGTTGGTCGCGCAGAGCTGCTTGAAATCCCAGCATCGCTTGACCCGCAGGCTGTAGCCGCCGCTGAACTCGTCTTCGCTCAGCGATCCTTCGAGTACCAGGATGCGGTCCCTGCCCAGCAGTTCGCCATGCTGGCTGAGCACTTCGCGAAAGAATGCGCATTCCAGCCGACCATGGCCATCGTCGATTTGTACGAACGCCGCGCTGTCGCCGCGACGGCGCACGGCGGTCACCAGGCCGGCGAGCACGATTGCGTTTTCCTTGCGACGCTCGGTCCAGCGCTCCCCGGCCGGACTGGCGAACCGGTCGAGATCGCCGAGCGTTCCGTGAGTCAGCGTCGAGAGAATGTCGCGGAAGGAATCCAGCGGGTGGCCGCTGAGATAGTGACCCAGCGTTTCGCGCTCGCCGAACAGTTTCCGATCCAGCGGCCAGTCGGGTACTTCGGGAAGATCGACCTGGATCGGCGCGCTCTCGCCACCGCCGAACAGGGACGACTGGCCCGCCTCTCGCTCGCGAGCCATCTGCTCGGTTGCCCGCAGCACTTCCGGCAGCTGCACCATCAAGCTGGCCCGATTGGCGCCGAGCGAATCCAGTGCTCCGGATTGGATCAGCGCTTCGAGTACGCGCCGATTCAACCGGCCGGAGTCGAGCCGCTGGCAGAAATCCAGCAGATTGCGATACGGGCCCTGGCGCGCCCGCTCGCTGGCGATGGTCTCGCACACCGCCCGTCCGACGCCCTTGATCGCGCCCATACCATAACGGATGGTTCTGGCATCGGTCGCGGCGAACAGGTAGCCGGAGCGATTGACATCGGGGGCCTCCACTGCCAGCGCCAGTCGCCGCGCCTCTTCGAGAAAGTTGACGACCTTGTCGGTGTTGTCCATGTCCGAGGACAACGTGGCCGCCATGAATTCGGCCGGGTAGTGGCACTTCAGCCAGGCGGTCTGGTAGGCCACCAGGGCATAGGCCGCCGAGTGCGACTTGTTGAAGCCGTACTCGGCGAATTTTTCCATCAGGTCGAAGATCGCCGAGGCGGTGTGCGGGTCGATCCCGTGCCGGGCGCAGCCGTCCTCGAACTTGGCGCGCTCCTTGGCCATCTCTTCGGGCTTTTTCTTGCCCATCGCCCGGCGCAGCAGGTCGGCGCCGCCCAGGCTGTAGCCGGCCAGGACCTGGGCGATCTGCATCACCTGCTCCTGGTAGACGATCACCCCGTAGGTCGGCGCCAGCACCGGCTTGAGCAGCGGGTGAGCATAGGTGACTTCGGCCCGGCCATGCTTGCGGTCGACCCAGTCCCGGTCCATCCCTGAACCCAGCGGGCCTGGGCGAAACAGGGCGGCCAGGGCGATGATGTCTTCGAACCGGTCCGGTTGCGCGCGTTTGAGCAGCTCGCGCATGCCGCGCGATTCGAACTGAAACACCGCCACGGTTTCGCCGGCACCGAACAGGGCGTAGACCTCGGGATCGTCCAACGGCAGCGCGGTGATGTCGAGGGGTCGGGATTCTGGACTGCGGATTGGCGATGCGGTGGAGGCCGCACCCCCCCGATCTTCGGACTCGTGCACCTGCGAACCCTGCCGCCCGTTGATCGCGCGCACCGCCCAGTCGATGATGGTCAGCGTGCGCAGGCCGAGGAAGTCGAACTTGACCAGTCCGACCGCTTCGACGTCGTCCTTGTCGAACTGGGTGACCGCGCCGGGGCTGGTGTCGCCCTTGCTGTGTTCGGCGAACAGCGGCGCGAAGTCGGTCAGCGCGGACGGCGCAATAACCACGCCGCCGGCGTGCTTGCCGGCATTGCGGGTCAGGTCTTCCAGCTTGCGGGCCAGATCGATCAGGTCGCGGACGTCGTCTTCGTTGCGATAACGCTCGATCAGCTCGGCCGAAGCCAGATCGGGATTCTTTTTCGCCTTGTCGGACTCGCCCATGGCGTCGGTCAGGCTGATGCCCAGAGTGAGCGGAATCAGCTTGGCGATCGAGTCGACGAATCCGTACGGGTGACCCAGCACCCGACCGCAGTCGCGTACCACCGCCTTGGCCGCCATGGTGCCGTAGGTGATGATCTGACTGACCTTGTCCCGGCCATACTTGTGCGCGACGTAGTCGATCACTTCATCGCGCCGGTCCATGCAGAAATCGATGTCGAAGTCGGGCATCGACACGCGCTCGGGATTCAGGAAGCGCTCGAAAAGCAGGTCGTACGGGATCGGGTCGAGGTCGGTGATGCCCAGCGCCCAGGCCACCAGCGAACCCGCGCCGGAGCCGCGTCCCGGCCCGACTGGAATCTCCTGCTGCTTGGCCCAGTTGATGAAATCGGCCACGATCAGAAAGTAGCCGGGAAAGCCCATCTCGAAGATGACCTCGAGCTCGGTTTCCAGCCGCGCTTCGTAGTCGGCCCGGAGGTGGCCAGGTGCGATCGGATGCCTGGAAAGTCGCAAGGCCAGGCCCTGACGCGCCTGCGCGCGCATCCAGCTCTCCAGCGTCTCGCCTTCCGGCACCGGGAAGTCGGGAAGGTAATAGCGGCCAAAGGTCAGCGACAGATTGCAGCGCCGCGCCAGTTCGACCGTATTGGTCAGCGCTTCGGGCAGGTCGGCGAACAGTTCGGCCATTTCCTCGCTGGACTTGAGGTACTGCTCGGCGCTGTAGTCGTGTGGCCGTCTGGGGTCGTCGAGTACCCGGCCGGTGGCGATACAGACCCGGGCCTCGTGGGCATCGAAGTCCTCGCGCGTCGCAAAACGCGCGTCGTTGCTGGCCAGCAGCGGCAGGTCGAAGCGTTCGGCGAGCGCCACCGCTGCACTGTTGAACACTTCTTCGCCGTCCCGGCCGGTGCGGGTGAGCTCCAGATAAAGCCGGTCGGGAAACAGGTCCCGCCATTGAGCCAGCACCGTGTCGGCCAGCTCCAGACGCCCGGCCGCCAGATGCTGTCCGGGCAGGCTGTCGCGGCCCGCCAGAAGGATCAAACCGTGCCGGTCGGCGTACAGCCACTCGGGCTGAATGCAGACGTGATCGCCGTGATGGCCTTCCAGGTATGCCCGGGACAACAGCCGCGACAGTGCCAGATAGCCCGCCCGGTCCTGGCACAGCGCGGTCAATCGGCTGCGTCCGCCGGCCGGATTGGCCAGATACAGGTCGGCCCCGGCGATGGGTTTGACGCCTGCGGCTTCGGCCGCCTTGTAAAACTTGACCAGCGCGAACAGATTGCTCTGATCGGTGATTGCCACCGCCGGCTGCCCGAGCTCAATGCAGCGCTTGATCAACGCCTTGATGCGCAGCGTCGAGTCGGTCAGCGAATACTCGCTGTGCAGGTGCAGATGGACGAAGGAGGGGGTCATGCCGGGGATGCGCGAGGCCGGGACTCAGGGTATCCCCGGGGTAGGCTGGCGACAAGGCTTGACCGGGCTGCTGGCTTCTGGTCCACGGATCGCGGCGGCCGGCGCTTCAGGTGATCGCAAGGGCCAGCTGGCGGGCGACCGGCGCGAAACTCCGGCGATGCGCTGCGCATGGCCCCAGCCTTTCGAGAGCGTCCAGGTGAGCGCGGGTCGGATATCCCTTGTGCACGGCGAAGCCATAACCAGGGTGGATTTGGTCCAGCTCGCGCAATAGCCGGTCGCGCTCGACCTTGGCCAGGATCGATGCAGCGGCAATCGCAGGGTCGCTGGCATCGCCGCCGATCACCGCTTCGGCGCGGCAGCACAGTCCGGTGGGCAGACGATTGCCATCGATTCTCGCCAGGCCGGGTGCCGGCGACAGCGCGTTGACGCAGCGGCGCATGCCGATCAGGGTGGCCTGAAGAATATTCAGCGCGTCAATTTCCGCAACCGGGACCGCCGCCAGCCGCCAGGCCAGGGCGCACGCCTTGATCTGCACGGCGAGCGCCTCCCTGCGGTTGGCGCTCAGGGTCTTGGAGTCGGCCAGGCCGATGATCGGACGGGTGGAATCGAGAATCACCGCCGCCACCAGCACTGGACCCGCCAGCGGGCCGCGGCCGGCCTCATCGACGCCGGCGATGAGCGGTTCGCCCAGACTTGCCGTCACGACAGCAGCTCGGCGACGGCATCGGCCGCCCGTTCGGAGGCGCCCTGGCGCAGTTGCTCATGGATGTCGAGAAATCGGGGGGTCAGCCGGTCGATTGCGTCTGGGTGATCGAGCCAGTGCTGAAGACCCGCAGTGATGTTTTCCGGCGTGCAGTCTTCCTGGAGCAGTTCGGGAACCAGCGCCTCGCCGGCCAGCACGTTGGGCAGGCTGTAGTGCCGGGTTTTCATCAGCTTCAGGCGGCGGACCAGCCAGGCCGTCACTGGCGATATGCGGTACGCCACCACCATCGGCCGCTTGGCCAGCAGGGCCTCCAGAGTGGCGGTGCCGGAAGCGAGCAGGACCAGATCGCTGGCGATCATCGCCTCATGGGCCTGTCCATCGAGGATTCGCGCCACATTGCCACCGCCAGCCGCTTCGAATGCCTGCCGACAGGCCGTATTGGCCATCGGTGCGACCACCTTCATGGTTGGGTTGTTCAGCAGCAGATCGCCCAGCGCCTCCACGAAGATCGGCGCGAGCCGCCTGACCTCGGCGACCCGAGAGCCCGGGAGGACCGCCAATACCGGTGCGTTCGGCGGCAGGCGCAAGGTTTCGCGCGCGGCCCGTTGGTCGTTTTTCAGCGGGAATCGGTCGGCCAGTGGATGGCCGACGAATCGCGCATCCACGTTATGGCGCGCATAGATCGGCGGCTCCATCGGGAACAGGCAAAGCACGCGATCGGCACTCTCGGCGATACGCGCGGCGCGGCTCTCGCGCCACGCCCAGATCGAAGGGCTGACGTAGTGCACCGTGCGCACCCCGGCCCGCTTGAGGGTCCGCTCTATACCCAGGTTGAAGTCCGGCGCATCGATGCCGATGAACACGTCAGGCTGCCAATCCAGAACAGCGCGGATCACGTTGCGTCGAAGCCGCAGCAGGCGCGGGAGGTGCAGCAGCACTTCTGCCAGGCCCATGACCGACAGTTCGCCGCAGTCGTGCCAGATGTCCATCCCGGCAGACGCCATGGCCGCGCCGCCGATACCGGCAAACCGGGCATTCGGACAACGCGTTCGCAGCGAACGGATCAGATCTGCCCCCAGGCCATCGCCGGAAGCTTCGCCGGCTACCAGCGCGATACGCGGATACCCGGGTGGTTCAGCCGGATGTGGGTGATGGGCAGAGTCGGTCACGCAGGCAATGATAGCCGGTGACCGGCGTCCACCGCTGCCGGTGGTGACCAAAAGTGTTTGGTCGAGCGTGACCCGCTCGTCGTGGCCACGGGGCAAACCGGGCAGGTTTGACTCAGCGCAGCAGCGAGCGGTCGCTGCCTTCAATGAATTTGAGCATGTCGGCCACTTCGGCGGAGTCGCTCGCTGCCTCGCGCATCTGTTGCAATGCCTCGGCCATCGGGCGGCCGGAGACGTACAGGGCTCGGTAGGCTCGCTTGATGGCGCTGACGCTGTGCGGTGCGAAGCCGCGACGCTTCAGACCCTCGCTGTTGATGCCGCGCGGTCGCGCGTAGTGGCCGGCGACCATCACGAACGGCGGGACATCGCCGTTGATCTGGCAGCCCATGCCGACAAAGGCGTGAGCACCGATGCGGCAATACTGGTGAATGCCGGTGAGCCCGCCGATGATCGCCCAGTCGTCCACCACCACGTGCCCGGCCAGGGTGGCATTGTTGGCCATCACGATGTGGCTGCCGATGCGGCAGTCGTGGGCGATGTGCACCGCAGCCATGATCCAGTTGTCGTCGCCGATGGTGGTGACGCCGGCATCCTGGACGGTGCCGCGCGAGATGGTGACGTGTTCGCGGAAGGTATTGCCGTTGCCGATGGTCAGCGTGGTCGGCTCGCCGGCGTATTTCTTGTCTTGTGGCGCGCCGCCGATTACCGAAAAGGCGTGGAATCGGTTATCGCGCCCGATGCGTGTCGGCCCTTCCAGAACGACGTGGTTGTCGATCCGGGTGCCTTCGCCAATCTCCACCCCGGCGCCGATGATGCTGAACGCGCCCACCGATACGCCGTCGGCAAGACGGGCTTCGGGGTCGACGATGGCGCTGGGGTGGATCATCTTCAGCTGATGTCGGCGCAGGTGATCTGTGCCTCGGCAACGATCTTGCCGGCCACCGAGGCCGTACACCGATAGCGGGCGATATTGCGGATCTCGCGGGCCAGCTCGGCCTCCAGAGTGAGTTGGTCACCAGGTATTACGGCCTGCAAGAAGCGCGCACTTTCGATTTTTGCCAGGTAGAAGATGCTTCCGAGCGCGCGGCCGCTGCCGGGTGCGGCAACGGTGCGCGAGAGCTGAGTCAGCAAGCCTGCCGTCTGCGCCATGGCCTCGATCAGCAGGACGCCGGGCATGATTGGACGATCGGGAAAATGGCCCTGGAAAAACGGCTCGTTGATGGTCACGTTCTTGATCGCCGAAAGCCGCTCGCGCGCCTCGAAGGCGATGACCCGATCGACCAGCAGGAAGGGAAAGCGATGCGGAAGCAGCTCCCGTATCCGGTCGATCTCGATCGGCAATGCGACCCGTTGCTCAGTCATGTCCCTCGGTGTCCTTCTTGTTGTTGAGCGCCAGAAGGCGCCGAGTGGTGTCGTTCAAATGATGCAGTCGTACCAGATTGCGCTGCCATTGGCGTTGATCCTGCGCCGGAATTCCCGAACCGTAAACGCCAGGCGAGCGAATCGAACTCGACACCATGCTGAATCCGGTCACCGTGACATCGTCGCAAATCTCCAGATGACCCACGACGCCGACCGCGCCACCGAGCAGGCAGCGGCGGCCGATTCGGGTCGAGCCGGCCACGCCGACGCAGCCGGCCAGGGCGGTGTGTGCGCCGATGCGAACGTTATGGCCAATCTGTACCTGATTGTCCAGGCGGACGTCTTCCTCCAGCACAGTGTCTTCCAGTGCGCCCCGGTCGATGGTGGTGTTCGCCCCGATTTCGCAGTCGTCTCCGACGGTCACGCCGCCGAGCTGTGGCACCTTGAGCCATCGGCCATCGGCTTTGGCCAGGCCAAAGCCTTCCGCGCCTAGAACTGCGCCCGGATGAATGAGCACGCGACGGCCCAGCGCGACGCGGTCGACCAGAGTCACCCGCGCGACCAGTTCGCAGCCGTCGCCCACCGCACAGTCCTCGCCGATCACGCAGCCGGGGCCAACCACCACACCGGCTCCGATCCGGCTTCTTTCGCCGATGCTGCTGTGCGGGCCGATGTGCGCGGCCGGATCGATCCACGCGCTCCCGGCAACAACAGCAGTTGGGTGGATGCCGGGCGGGCGGATGGGCTTTGCCTCGAAGGCGCGGGCGATCAGTGCGAACGATCGATACGGCTCTGCGCTGATCAGTCGGTCGACCGGGCACGCCTGGGCATCGGACTCGCTGACGATGACGGCGGCAGCGCGGCAGTCCGCCAGCTGACTGCGATAACGCGAATTTGCCAGGAAGCTGATCTGGTTTGGGCCCGCACCGGCCAGAGTGGCAACGCCGTCGACCACCCGCGCGCCGTCGCCGAGCAGCTCGCACTCGCCACGTCGGGCCAGCTCCGCCAACGTGAAGGAACGCGGTGGGCGGTCGCCGGGCTGCGGGGTGCTGGAGGCCATCTTCGAGTTCCGCTCAGAACGCGGTTCCGAAGGTGAACTGCAAGCGTTCCAGTTCGTCGTCCGCCTTGTCGCGCAGCGGAATGGCATAGCTGATGATGATCGGGCCTACCGGGGCCTGCCACTGCAGGGAAACGCCGTAGGAGGCACGCAGCTCGCTCTGCTCGAAGCCGTCGATCCCGTCGAACACGTTGCCGACATCGATAAACGCCGCCACACGCGCGGCATCGGTCTTGAACAAAGAGGGAAAAACGAAGTCGACGCCGCCAACGGTCTTCAGCGAGCCGCCCAGTGGCTGCCGGAAGGTGCTCAGCTCGGCAAACCCGACCGGGCCAAGGGTGTTGTCGCGGAAGCCGCGGACCGATCGGGTGCCGCCGGCGATGAAGTTCTCGAAGAACGGCAGCTCCTTGACATCGCCGTAACCATCGCCGAAGCCCAGATCCAATCGGCTGTTGAGCACCACCCACCGGTGCAGCGGGAGGAAGTGCGACAGCTGGTACTGGACTTTGTAGTACTCGGCCGTAGAGCCGGGCAGGGTGGCTTCCAGCGATAGTCGCTGCGAGAGACCGCGGGTGGGTACGAAGAAATGATTTCGCGAATCGCGCGACCAGAATACTTCTGCCCGCCAGGACTTGAACGTTCGATTGCCGACGCGGTTGATGAAGTCGAGAAACTCGACTGGCGAAAAGCCGTCGAGCACGAAGATCTGGTTGCTGTCGATACCGAAGCGAACGCCGATCGAGTCGGTCTCGGAGAGCGGGACGCCAAACGTGGCCGATGCACCGAAGGTGTCCGAGGTGAAGCGCGCCAGGTTCGCGTCGACTGCCTGGAAGTCTCGGAAGAAGAAGTTGTAACCGACCGAGATCCCGTCGTCAGTGAAGTACGGATCGATAAAACCGAAATCCAGACGGTTGGAGAAGGTGTTTCGCTGCACGGTGGCAGAAACCCGGGTGCCGGTGCCCAGGAAGTTGTCCTGGACCACCTGTACCGTGGTGATCAGGCCCGAGACCTGCGAGAAACCGAGGCCAAAGGTGAACTGGCCGGCATTGCGCTCGGTCACCTTGACTACCAGGTCGACCTGGTCGGGTGTGCCCTGGAGCCGCTCGGTTTCGATGTCGACATTCTCGAAAAACCCAAGGCGCTGCAGACGCACCTTGGATCGATCGATGGCGGCCTGCGAATACCAGGCGCCCTCGAACTGACGCAGTTCCCGCCGGACGACATCGTCGGAAGTCTGTAGATTTCCATTGATTTGAATCCGCCGCACGAACACGCGAGGTCCGGGGTCGACGAACAGTTTGAGATCGACCGTCTTGTCTTCCCGGTTCACGTCCGGGATCGGGGTCACTTCGGAGAAGGCATAGCCGATGTTGGCCAGCACCGACATGATCGCGTCAGAGCTCATCTCGATCAGCCTGCGCGAAAAGATCATGCCCGGTACCAGCCTGACCAGCGCCTCGACCTGCTCCTGCGGCAGAATGGTGTCGCCGGTCACTTCGACCTTGGAAACAGTGTAGACATCGCCTTCGACGATGTTCGCGGTAATCGCCATGTCGCGCAGATCAGGGCTGATCTCGACCTGCTGCGACTCGATGCTGAAGTCGACATAGCCGCGGTCCAGATACCAGGCGTTGAGTTTTTCCAGATCGCCGGACAGTTTTTCGCGCGAATACTGATCGTCGCGCCGGAACCAGGACATCCAGTTGGTGGTGTCCGACTCCCAGCGTTGCCGAAGGTCTTTCTCCTTGAACTGTTCATTGCCGACGATGTTGATATGTCGGATGCGCGAGGCCTTGCCCTCGGTGATGTCAAGCGTCAGCGAGACCCGATTGCGGTCCAGCGGCGTCACTTGCGGATCGATGCGGGCGTTGTACTTGCCGCGGTTGTTGTACTGGCGGAACAGCTCCTGCACCAGCCGGTCGAGGTTCTTGCGGTCGAAGGTGTCGCCCTCGGCAAGGCCAGCCTCACCCATGACCCGTGTCAACTCGTCGGTCTTGATGTCCTTGTTGCCGATCAACGTGACTTTGTCGATCGCTGGGCGCTCGGTAAGAGTGACAACCAGAATGTCGCCCTGGCGGGCGACCTGCACATCATTGAAAAAACCGCTGGCGAACAGCGAGCGCACCGCCCCGGCGATGACCGCCCGGTCGACTCGGTCGCCGCGCTGGATCGGCAGATGCGTGAATGCCGTGCCCGCTGCGATGCGCTGAAGGCCTTCCAGACGGATGTCGGAGACGATGAACCCCTCCGGGATGCCGGCCGCGGGGGCAGGCTGGGGCACCAGCATTTGTGCATGGATGGGGCTGGTGGCGAGTGCGCTGGCCAGGGCCAGGGCCAGCAGGCGGGGTTTGATATGTGGCGGCATTCGAAGGATCCGATACGAGTGGGACGCACGATGGCGGCCCGGGACAAGGGTGGGTTCCGGGCTCAGCCGAACAGTCTCAGCAGGTCATTGTAAAAGGCCAAGCCCATCAACCCGGCCAGCATCGCCAACCCGACGAATTGACCGGCGACCAGCATTCTTTCGCTGATCGGACTGCCCTTGACCCACTCAATAAAGTAATACAGCAGGTGGCCGCCATCCAGTATCGGGATCGGAAGCAGGTTCACGATGGCGAGGCTCAGCGACAACAGGGCCAGGAAACTAAGGAACCAGGCCACCCCAAGCTGGGCCGAAACGTTGGCATATTGGGCGATGCTGATCGGGCCGGAAAGGTTCTGCAGCGATGCCCTGCCGGTAACCATGCGCCACAGCATCGAAAGGGTTTCGCTGGTCAGTCGGCCGGTTTCGGCGATCGATGCGCCGATGGCGGCGATCGGCCCGTGCCGCAGCACGGTATCGTAGGCCGCCCGATGCGGTGCTGGCGCAACACCGAGCAGCCAGCGCTCACCGGAATCGTCCACCACCTGCTTGGGCTGTAGCTCGCGATCCAGAATCTGCCCATCGCGTTCGATCCGCAGGCTCAGCCAGGAACCGCGGTTCATCGCGTTCTGAACCAGTGGCCCGACCTGATCGAACCACTCCACCGATCTGCCGTCGATCGCCAGCAGGCGGTCGCCGGCCTGCAGCCCGGCTTCGGCTGCGGCACTGTCGGGCATCACCGTGCCGATCACTGCCGGCAGCAGACGCTGCTGTGGGATCAGGCCCACTTCGAACAGCACGCGTACCTCTTCGAAGTCCGAATCCAGGCGCTGCAAGGGCAGGGTCACGGTACGCGACTGACCGGTCTCGTCGGCGACCACCAGTTCCACCGGTCGCCGATCGGTGGCGGCCAGCGCCAGGCTGAGCGTGGCATGTGTCCAGGTGTCGCTTTGCTTGCCGGCGACGCTGACGATCCGGTCGCCCTCGCGGATACCGGCTTCGGCGGCGATGCCCTCGCTGCGCCCGACCAGTGGCAGGAACTCGGGCTTGCCGATCAAGAACATCAGCCACAACAACCCCAGGCACAGAATCAGGTTGAACACCGGGCCGGCAGCCACGATGGCGACCCGCGCACCCAGCGGTTGCCGATTGAACGCGCGCTCGGGCTCGGCGACCGGAACACTGGATTCGCGCTCGTCGAGCATCTTCACATAGCCACCGAGGGGAATGGCGGCGATCTGGTAGACCGTTCCGTCCCTGGCCTCGCGCTTCCACAGCGCCTTGCCAAAGCCGACCGAAAAGCGCTCGACCTTGACCCCGAAGCGGCGCGCCACCCAGAAGTGCCCGAACTCGTGGAAGGTAACCAGGATGCCAAGGCTGATGATCAGCCACCAGATCGATCCGAAGAAGGCTTCCATGGTCAGCAGGTCTTGTACATGAGGGGCGGGGAAACAGCCGGGCCACAAGGGTAATGTATTGCCGGCTTAAGGGCAGCTGAAAAACGCCAGGAGGCTGTTTTGGCCGGTCGTCCGCCGTGTTGCAGATCCCGTGACGTCACGATATGCATCACAGCCCGAGCCAGATGCGCGCGATGACGAACGCCGGCAGCGCAGCGAGCATGCTGTCGATGCGGTCGAGCATTCCGCCATGGCCAGGAATCACATGGCCCGAATCCTTGATGTGCGCGACCCGCTTGAGCAGACTTTCGAACAGGTCGCCGAGCACCGCAAACAGTGCGGTGACGATGGCCAGCACCAGCAGGGCCGGCAGGCTAGACCATTCCAGGCCCAGCAACGGCAACGCGGCCACGCTGCCCAGTGCGGCAGCGACCATGCCGCCCCAGAATCCTTCCCAGGTCTTGTTGGGGCTGATGTTCGGTGCCAGTTTTCGCCGCCCCAGGCGGGAGCCGACCAGAAATGCGCCGATATCCACCAGCCACACCAGAGTCAACGCGAACAATGCCCAGCGCGGCCCCAGGCTGGAGCCGGAGTGGATCAGCACCAACGCCGCCCAGGCCGGAATGACCGCCAGCGAGCCAGCGATCAGCGATACGCCCGGCCGGATGGTTCCGATTTCGGCCAGATTGCGCAGGCGCCAGCGCCAGGCCCAACCGGCTGCCGCCAGCCACCACAGCATGCCGACCAGACTGACCGCGCTGGCCAGATGCGGCCAGCCATACCAGGCCAGCAGAACCATGGTCAGCGCATTCAGAGCAAGCAGGCCCAGTCGGGCGGTCAGCGCGAACTCGCCACACAACCGGATCCACTCCCAAAGCGCCAGCAGCATGATGGCGGCCAGCAGGACGGCAACGATGTGCGTCGGGAGCCACATGATGCCGACGATGGCCAGCGGTGCCAGCAGTGCGGCGCTGAGGATCCGGGTCAGCATTCAGATCACATCCCCGCCAACAGCAGCTCCGGCCGAATGGCTGGAGGGGCTGGCGTCAGGGGTGCTGGAGTCTGTCGCGCAGGCAACGTCTTTCGTGGGGTCGGCAACATTGCCGAACCGGCGATCGCGACTTCTGAACGCCACCAAGGCCTGATCCAGGATCGTCTCGCTCAGGTCGGGCCACAGGCACGGCGTGAACCACAGCTCGGTGTAAGCCAGATGCCAGAGCAGAAAGTTGCTGAGCCGGTACTCGCCGCCGGTCCGGATGAACAGGTCGGGTTCGGGTAAGTCGGCCAGGCCGAGCGCCTGGGAGAACATGTCGGCATCGATCTGCTCCGGGTCCAGAGTGCCGCGCGCCGAAGCCCGCGCCAGCGACTTGGCCGCCTCCACGATGTCCCAGCGCCCGCCGTAGCCGACGGCGACATTGAGCGTCAGCCCGATATTCGCTGCGGTCAGGCGCTCTGCGGCGCGCATCCGCTTGCGAAGTTCGTCGCTGAAGCCGGTTTGATCGCCGATGAACCGCAGGCGCACGCCTCGGCGGTGCATCTCGGTCACTTCGCGCTCCAGTGCCCGCAGGAACAGCTGCATGAGCGAGCCAACCTCCTCCGCAGGGCGCTGCCAGTTTTCGCTGGAGAATGCGAACAGGGTCAGTGTGGCGATGCCCTTGGCCAGGCAATAGTCGACGCAAAGATTCACCGCACGGGCCCCGGCCCGGTGCCCAACCACGCGCGGGCGCTGGCGGCGCTGCGCCCAGCGACCGTTGCCATCCATGATGATGGCGAGGTGCCTGGGCAGCGGTGCGCTGGCGGAAAGGGGAGTTGCGGCGCTCATGGGTCGGATTGCGGCTCAGATCGCCAGCAGTTCCTGCTCCTTCTCATTGACCACGGCATCGACATCGAGCACCGCTTGGTCGGTGATTTTCTGGATGTCGTCTTCGGCGCGCCGCGCGTCGTCTTCGGAGACCGCCTTTTCCTTCTGCAACTCCTTGACCTGGTGAATCGCGTCGCGGCGGATATTGCGGATCGCGACCTTGGTGTTTTCGCCTTCGTGATGAACGTGCTTGCCCAACTCGCGCCGGCGCTCTTCGGTAAGCGGCGGAAGATTGATGCGGATAGTTGTGCCCGAGGTGTTGGGATTCAGCCCCAGATCGGACGACAGGATGGCTTTCTCGACCGCCGAGACCATCCCCTTTTCCCAGGGGGAGATCGACAGCGTGCGGGCATCGGCTACCGAAATGGTGGCGACCTGGGAGAGCGGCATTTCAGAGCCGTAGTAGTTCACCTTGAGGTGGTCGACCAGCGCGGTGCTGGCACGGCCGGTACGCAGCTTGGTCAGGTCGTGGCGCAGGGCATCGACGCTCTTGCCCATGCGTGTCTTGGCGTCGGATTTGATTTCGTTGAGCATTTCGGCTCCGGCTGGCGGTTGCAAGCTGGTGATTATAGGGGGGCGGGCGCGTGGTTGCCGCATCCTGCTGCGATTGTGCGGCTCAATGGTGCGGTGCGGTGTCCTGGCAATCGTGCCGGCACTGCCTTCCGGTTTCGATTTGCAGCGTGCTGTGATTGATGCCGAAGCCGCTTTCCAGGCCCGATAGCGTGTCGTCCAGAAAATCGTCGTGGTCCGTTTCCCCGGGCCTGACCAGGTGCGCGGTCAGGGCGACTTCGCCGCTGCCGATCGCCCAGATGTGCAGGTGATGAACCTGACTGACGCCGGGCTGCTGCGCCAGCCAGCTCACGACCGCAGCGTGGTCGATGTGCGCGGGCACGGCATCCATCACCTGGCGGAAGCTCTCCAGCAGCAGCTTCCAGCCGGCAATGGCCACCACGGTTGCCACCAGCACAGCCAGCAGTGGGTCGAGCAGGTACCAGCCGCGGTAATACATGCCCAGACCGGCCAGCACGGCGGCTACCGACACCCCTGCATCGGCCATCAGATGCAGGTAGGCGCCGCGCCGGTTCAAATCCTGTTTGCGGTTGGCGTGAAACAGCATTGCCGTGCCCAGGTTCACGGCAATGCCAATGGCGGCGACCCAGATCACCGTCCAGGCCGGAATCTCCGGCGGGGCGGCGAACCGGCGCACGGCTTCCCAGGCCAGGGCGCCGGAAAATCCGGTCAACAGCAGTGCGTTGGCCAGCGGCGCCAGCAACGTGGCGCGCCGCCAGCCATAGGTATGACTGGCCGTAGGCAGCCGTGAAGCCAGCCGGGCCGCACCCCAGGCCAGGGCGAGGCCAAGGACATCGCCGAGGTTGTGCACGGCATCGGACAACAGGGCCAGCGAGCCGGTCAGAAAGCCATAGAACGCCTCAAGAACCGTGTAGCCCAGATTGACCAGGGTTGCCAGCGCGAAGGCCCGCTCCGAGCCGGTCCGGTGCCCGCGATGCGGCGGGTGGTGGTGCATCGCGATCTACTGAGCGCCGCTCACGAGCGTGCCGATGGCTTCGCCGCACAGAATGCGCATCAGGCTGCCCGGTTCGGACAGGTTGTAGACCCGCAGGGGAATCTTGTAGTCGCGACAGAGCGCAAACGCGGCGGTATCCATCACCTTCAGATCCTGCTGCAAAACCTGATCGTAGCTCAGCCGCTCGTAGCGGGTGGCGTCGGGGTGCATCTGCGGATCGCGGTCGTAGACGCCGTCGACCTTGGTCGCCTTGAGCAGCAACTCTGCGCCTATCTCAACGGCGCGCAGCGCCGCAGCCGAGTCGGTGGTGAAGAACGGATTGCCGGTGCCGGCGGCGAAAATGCAGATCCGGCCCTTTTCCAGGTGCCGGACGGCGCGCCGGCGGATGTAGTCCTCGCACACTTCGTTGATCTTCAGGGCGCTCATGGTGCGGGCGAACGCGCCCTGCTTCTCCAGTGCGTCCTGCAGCGCGAGTGCGTTCATCACGGTTGCCAGCATGCCCATGTGGTCGCCGGTGACCCGGTCCATGCCGGCTTCAGCCAGACCTGCTCCGCGAAAGATATTGCCGCCGCCGATGACCACGCCGATTTGCGCGCCGGCCTGGCTGGCCTCGTTGATTTCGCGGGCCAGGCGGTGGATGACCAGCGGGTCGATGCCGTAGTCGCTCTGACCCATCAATGCTTCGCCGGACAGTTTGAGCAGAATTCGCCGGTATTTTAGGTCGGGTGAGGTCACGTGCGGCTCCAGTCTGGCAAACCGCTGCATTGTAGCGGGCCGCTGATCGGGCCGTCAGATTTTTGTCGATCAGCCGTTGGCTTTGCAGCGCCGCTGTTCAGCCTTGATGGAGCAGGGGCCGATACTGGGCCACCGCCCAGATGAGCCGTTCGGCTGCAAAGTCGACTTCCGCCTCACCGCTGGCCCGCCCGAGCGAAAGCCGGATCGAGGCCGCGCAGTCCTCGTCGGACAGGCCGATGGCCTTCAGCACCCGCGACGGCGCGCCGGCGCCGGATGCACACGCCGACCCGGTGGCCAGACACAGGTTGTCGGCCAGATCGAGCAGCAGGTCGGCGGCATCGACGCCGCGAAACCGCAGGTTCAGCGAGCCGGGCAAACGACGCAGGAGGCTCCCGTTCACCGCGACATCGAGACCCGCGTTGCGCAGCGCGTTCAGCAGCCGGCGGGACAGACCGTCCAGCCGCTCGGCATCGTCGGCCATGCGGCGTGCGGCCAGGTCGCAGGCTTCTGCCAGTCCAACCGCCAGGGCCAGTGGCACGGTGCCTGAGCGCAGGCCATGGTTCTGCCCACCGCCCAGAATGATCGGGTCGAGCGCAACCGACGGCTGCTGGCGGATCAGGAGCGCGCCGATACCCGGCGGTCCGTAGAACTTGTGCCCGGACAGGCTGAGCAGATCGACACCGTCGCGGTCCATGTCGAGCACAATCTTGCCGACCGCCTGGGTGGCGTCGCTGTGGAACAGCGCGCCGACCCGATGGGCGGCGGTGGCCATGGCTGCGATAGGCTGAATCGTGCCGATCTCGTGGTTTGCGGCCATCACCGAGACCAGTGCAGTACGTGCCGACAGATGCGTGGCTGCGGCCTCCGGGTCGACGAATCCATCGGCCGTCACCGGCAGCTCAACCACGCGAAAGCCGCTCTCGCGCATCCGCTCGGCAGCGGCGCGCACGCTGGGGTGTTCGATGGCGCTGATGGCGATCTCGTCGCGCCCGGCCGCCGCCCGCCGCGCGGCGCCGATGATTGCCAGATTGTTGGCCTCGCTGGCGCCCGCCGTGAGCACGACGGCCTCCGGCCCCATCCCGAGCAGGGCGGCAATCCGCGAGCGGGCCTGTGCCACCCGTTCTGCGGCGGCGCGACCCCGAGCGTGGTTGATGGCGCTTGGATTTCCGAAGTGCTCGCCGAAGTACGGCCACATGGCGTCCCGCACCTCCGGCGCGCAGGGCGTGGTGGAGTGGTGGTCGAGGTAAACGGGTCGGTCGAAACCAACGGGCCGGGAGTCGGGTTCGCTCATGCCGTCATTGTCGCGTGTTTGTTCGATTCGGACACCGACCTGGGTCAAGCGCGACAGGGTCTTATGTCGATTCCCCGGTCCGCAGCCAGGCCGGGCCGGCGGCGACGATGCGGGCATGTGCCGGGCAGTCCGGGCGGTGCGCGCCGGGCAGGTAGCCGATGCTCATCAGGAATTCGCCGACGATTTCCCCGCCGGTGAAGCGAAAGGTCTTGCCGAACAGCTTCACCCAGTCGGCCTTGGCGCGCGGGTGATGGGCCTGTAGCCAAGCCGCGAAGCTACCGTGGCTGGCGCGCAACTGGAGAATGACTCCGGCATTGTGGATGGCCGCCGCCACCTTGAGCCGGTTGCGCACGATGCCGGCATCGGCCAGCAGCCGGGCGACCTCGGCCTCCCCGTAGGCCGCCACCTTTTCGACTGCAAAGCCGTCGTAGGCGCGCATGAAGCCCTCGCGTTTCTTGAGCATCAGCTCCCAGCTCAGCCCGGCCTGATTGATCTCCAGCACCAGCCGTTCGAACAGGGCATCGTCGCCGGCAAGCGGAAAACCGTACTGATGGTCGTGGTAAGGCCCGTGCAGCGGGTGGCCGGGGGCGATATCGCAATAGCTGCTCATGGTGGATTTGACCCTGGTGAGTGGTATTCCGGCGCCTGTCTTCGATCTGAGTCCTGCACAGCCGACTCAGCTTTCGACACACGCGCCGGGCTTTGCCTGCGCCGACGCGGCGGGGCGGATGGCGGATGCCGACGCTGGGCCATCGTGGGCGATTCCGATGGTCAGCAGCTGCGCGGCGACGGCGATGGCGATCTCCTTCGGATGCTTGCCGGTGATCCCGGCAATGCCGATCGGGCAGGTCAGGCGGGCGATGTCGTTCGCCGGGATGTTGGCGGCGCGCAGCCGCTTCTCGAAGCGGGCGCGCTTGCTGGCGCTGCCGATCAGGCCGAGATAGGCGAATCGCCCGTGCCTGAGCGTGGTCTCGACCAGGGCATAGTCCAGATCGTGGCTGTGCGTGATGATGAGGATGAAGCTGTCGGCATCCGCGCTGCGCAGCTCGGCTTCGGGCGCGCCGGTGACGATCATCTCTACGCTGGGCGGGCTGTGTGCCGGGAATTGCTCCGCGCGCGGGTCGATCCAGCGGATCGGCAGGCCGAGGCCGGACAGCACATCGATCACCGCTTTTCCGACATGGCCGGCGCCGAACAGCAGCAGTTTCCGGCGTGGCGGCAGAAACGGCTCCAGCAGTACCGTCACCACGCCACCGCAGCACTGCGCCAGCGCTGGGCCCAGCGGGTAGCGGATCAGGCGGTTCCCGGAATCGTCGGTCGACTCCTGCGCGCGCAGCAGCTCGCGGGCTGCCTGGACCGCCTCGGTTTCCAGATTTCCGCCGCCGATGGTGCCGAACTGTTCCCCGGCGCTGACAATCATCTTGGTTCCCGCCCCGCGCGGCGCCGAACCTCGTGTTTCGGCAACGGTAATCAACACGCACGGCACGCGGCGCTCGCGCAGATCGGCCAGCAGCGGAAGCCAGTGGTGGCTGATGTCGGTCATTGCAGCGGTCGAGCCGGTCAGTGGTCGGTGGGTCGAGTCGAAAGAGCCGAAAGAGCCGAAACAGTCAGAATGGCGCGTTTCACGCTGCCGGGGGCGCGCCCGCGCGAAGCCAGCCGCTTTCGCCGGCTCACGACGACGAGGACCGCAGCGCTTCGATCGCCATCAGCACGCGCTCCGGGGTGGCCGGGGCGTCGAGCTGGGGCAGGGCGTTCGGCGAGTCGCTGCATGCGGCAACGGCGTCGCGCAGGGCGAGGAAGGCCGAAATCGCCAGCATCAGCGGGGGTTCGCCGACCGCCTTGGAGCGGTGGACGGTCTGTTCGGGATTGTCCTGGCCGTACAGTTCGACGTGAAACTCGCGCGGCATGTCGCGTCCGGTGGGAATCTTGTAGGTGCTGGGCGCGTGGGTGCGCAGCCGGCCCTGAGTATCCCAGACCAGTTCTTCGGTGGTCAGCCAGCCCAGGCCCTGGACATAGCCGCCTTCGATCTGACCGATGTCGATCGCCGGATTCAGCGAACGTCCGACATCGTACAGGATATCGGCGCGCAGCACGGTGTGTTCGCCGGTCAGGGTGTCGATCAGCACCTCGCTGGCCGCCGCGCCGTAGGCGAAGTAGAGAAACGGCCGGCCGCGCCCGGCGGCACGATCCCAGGCGATCTTCGGGGTCTTGAAGAATCCGGTCGCAGACAGCGGGATGCGGTGCGCGTGGGCCAGTTTGACCAGTTCTGCGAAGCCGAGATCATGGTTCGCGCCGATCCGCACGCGATTGCCGGCAAACGCCACGGCGGTTTCCGGTTGGCCGAAATGCTCGGCGGCGAAGGCGATCAGCCGATGTTTGATCTTGCGCGCGGCGTCCAGCGCGGCCATGCCGTTGAGGTCGGTGCCGCTGGAGGCGGCGGTCGCCGAGGTGTTGGGCACCTTGCCGGTGTGGGTGGCGGTGATCCGCACCCGGGCCAGGTCGATGCCGAATGCCTGGGCAACCACCTGCGACACCTTGGTGTGCAGGCCCTGGCCCATCTCGGTGCCGCCGTGATTGAGCTGAACACTGCCGTCGGTATAGACATGCACCAGCGCGCCCGCCTGGTTGAGCTGGGTGAGCGTGAAGGCGATGCCGAATTTCACCGGGGTCAATGCCAGGCCTTTCTTCAGCACCGGGCTTTGCGCGTTGAAATCGCGGATCGCTGCGCGGCGGGCGCGGTAATCGCAGCGTCGGGCCAGTTCGGGCAGCAGCGCGTGCAGGATGTTGTCCTCGACGGTCATGCCGTAATGGGTGCGGTTGCGTTCGCCCGGCGCGCCGATCGGGTCGTAAAGGTTGGCCAGGCGCACGTCGAACGGGTCTTTTCCGAGCGAGCGGGCCACGCTGTCGATGGCGTATTCGATACTCAGCACGCCCTGCGGGCCGCCGAAGCCGCGAAACGCCGTATTGGAAACCGTGTGGGTCTTGCAGCGGTAGCTCTGGATGTCGGCGTGGCCGAGGTAGTAGGCGTTGTCGGCGTGGAACAGCGCGCGGTCGACGACCGCATTGGACAGGTCGGCCGACATGCCGCAGCGGGCGCGCAGGTCCATCGCCACGCCCTGGATGCGACCGTCGTCGTCGAAGCCGATCCGATAGCGGCTGCGGAAGTCGTGCCGCTTGCCGGTCAGGGTCATGTCGTCGTCGCGGTCCAGCCGGAGCTTCACCGGGCGCCGGGTCGCGTTGGCCAGCAGGGCGGCGACGCAGGCGATCAGCGACGCCTGGCTCTCCTTGCCGCCGAATCCGCCGCCCATCCGGCGCACTTCGCAGACCACGGCGTTGTCAGGGCGGTCGAGCACGCGGGCGATCAGGTGCTGAACCTCGGTCGGATGCTGGGTGGACGAATAGCACAGCATGCCGCCGGCTTCCTGCGGTACGGCCAGGGCGATCTGGCCTTCCAGATAGAAGTGATCCTGTCCGCCGATCTCCAACCGGCCTTCCAGCCGGTGGCTGGCCTCGCGCAGCGCCGCTTCGGCGTCGCCGCAGCGCATCGCGTAGGGGGCGCCGACATAGGCCTCGGCAGCCACGGCGGCATCGACATCGAGAATCGCCGGCAGCGGTTCGTATTCGACGATGGCGCGCTGCGCGGCGGCCCGGGCCAGGGCGATCGATTCGGCGGCGATCGCCAGCACCGACTGGCCGGCGTAATACACGGTATCTTCGGCAAACACCGGATCGCCGTCGAACACCGGCGCCACTTCGTTGCGGCCGGGAATGTCGGCGGCGGTCAGTACCGCATGCACGCCCGGCCCGGCACAGGCCGAGGTATCGATGCGCCGGATCCGCGCGTGTGCGTGCGGGCTTTGCAGGATGAAGGCGTGCAGGCAGCCTCGCGGCTCGGCGATGTCGTCGATGTAGATCGCCTCGCCGGCGACGTGCAGGGCCGCGCTGTCGTGGGCCACCGGCTGGCCGACGGCGCCCGACAGTCCGGTCGTCGGCAGCGCGTTACCCGGCATGACGGTAGACCTCGGTGTCGACATCGGGCTGGGTGGATTCGATGAACAACCGGCGCAGCAGATTGGCCGCGCTGAGCCGGCGGTAGGCGGCGCTGGCCCGCATGTCGTCGATCGGGCTGAAGTCGGACGCCAGCGCGGCGCAGGCACGCGTCACCGTGGCTTGATCCCAGGACTGGCCGATCAGCGCCGCTTCGGCGCCGAGTGCGCGCTTGGGCGTGGCCGCCATGCCGCCGTAGGCGATGCGCGCCGAGTGCACCCGGCCATCGCGCAGCGTGATGGCGAAGGCGCCGCAGACCGCCGAGATGTCCTGGTCGAAGCGCTTGGAAAGCTTCCAGACCCGAAACAGGGTGCCTTCGGCCAGGCGCGGCAGCCAAAGGGATTCGACGAACTCGCCGGGCTGGCGATCCTGCCGGCCGTAGTCGAGGTAATAGTCCTCCAGCGCCAGCTCCCGTGTGCCGCGTGTCGATTGCAGGCGGATGCGCGCGCCGAGCGCGATCAGCGGCGGCATGCCGTCGCCGATCGGCGAGCCATTGGCGATGTTGCCGCCGACCGTTGCCGAATTGCGGATCTGCACCGAGGCGAACCGGCGCAGCATGATTTCCAGACTGCGGTCATAGGTCGCCAGTGCCTCGAAGGCATCGGCCCAGGTCACCGCGGCGCCGATCTCCAGGCCGTCATCGGCGACACGCAGCCGCTTGAGTTCCGCCACATGCCCGGTGTAAATCAGCACCGGCAGCTCGCGGTGCTGCTTGGTCACCCAAAGGCCGACATCGGTGCCGCCGGCCAGCAGCGTGGCATCGGGGTGCTCGGCCAGGCGTGCGGCCAGCTGCTCGCGCGTGCGCGGCGCGAAAAACGCGCCATTGGCGGTGCGATAGACGAATTCGCCGCCGCGATCCAGCGCCGCCAGCGCTGCCGTCGTGTCGGGCAGGGCGGGCCGGGGCTGGCGGTCGGCGTCGCGGGCGGCATCGAGAATTGGCCGGTAGCCGGTGCAGCGGCACAGGTTGCCGGCGATGGCGTCCTGGATTTCGGCCTCTGCGTAGCCTTCGCGATTGTGAAACAGCGCGAACAGCGACATCACGAAGCCGGGCGTGCAGAACCCGCACTGCGAGCCGTGCCGTTCGACAAGCGCCTGCTGAACGGGGTGCGGCGCACCGCTGCCCAGCGCCTTCAGGTGCTCGATGGTGATCAGCTCGCGGCCATCGAGCGTCGGCAGCAGGACGATACAGGCGTTGATTGCGCGATAGCGCACCCGGCCGTCCAGCCACTCGCCGAGCACCACCGTGCAGGCGCCGCAGTCGCCCTCGGCGCAGCCTTCCTTGCTGCCGGTGAGGTGTTCGACGGTACGCAGATAGTCCAGCAGCGTGGTGGTCGGCGACAGCCCGGAAACTTCGCGGGCAAGCCCATTGAGCAGAAATCGGATTGTTTCGGTCACATAACCTCACGGATCGATTCGACGTAAGCGTCCTTCATCGGCTTACTATAGCCAGCAAAAGGGTGCCCCGCGTCGGGTATCCGCAGTCGTTCGCCTTGTTTTTCTTGCTTCACTTCCCGGAGATCGCCATGTCCAGCCCCATTCAAGACTTTGTTTTGTCCGCACCCCAGGTTCCCGGCCAGGAGGACGTGCTGACCGCTCCAGCCCTGGCCCTGCTGGCCGAAGTCGAGCGTACATTCGGTGCGCGCCGCCGTGCACTGATCGCCGAGCGTCAGCGCCGGCAGGCCGAACTCGACCGCAGTCCGGTGCTGGATTTCCTGCCCGAGACCGCCGAAATCCGTGCCGGCGACTGGACCGTGCGCCCGGCGCCGGCCGATCTGCGCGACCGGCGGGTGGAAATCACCGGCCCGGTCGATCGCAAGATGATCATCAACGCCCTCAACTCCGGCGCCAGCTGTTTCATGGCCGATTTCGAGGATTCCAACACGCCCAGTTGGTCGAACCAGATTTCCGGCCAGATCAACCTGCGCGACGCCGCGCGCGGGACCATCGACTTCACCGACCCGGCCAGCGGCAAGGCCTACGCGCTCAACGACCGCACCGCCGTGCTGCTGGTCCGTCCGCGTGGCCTGCACATGGAAGAAAGGCACCTCAGCCTGGATGGCCAGGCGATTTCCGGCTCGTTCTTCGATTTCGTGCTGCACGTCTTTCACAATGCCCAGGCTTTGCTCGCCAAGGGCAGCGGCCCGTACTACTACCTGCCCAAGCTGGAGCATCACGAAGAAGCCAGGCTGTGGAGCGATGTCATCAGCCACTGCGAGGACGCGCTGGGACTGGCGCGCGGCACGGTGCGGGCGACCGTGCTGATCGAGACGATCAACGCCGCCTTCCAGATGGATGAAATCCTGTTCGCGCTCAAGGATCACATTTGCGGGCTGAACTGCGGTCGCTGGGACTACATCTTCAGCTTCATCAAGCGCTTTGCGAAACATCAGGCGTTCACGCTGCCCGATCGCGACCAGGTCGGCATGACCTGTCGCTTCCTGCGTTCCTACAGCCAGTTGCTGATCAAGACCTGCCATCGCCGCGGCGCCCATGCCATGGGCGGCATGGCGGCACAGATTCCGATCAAGGGCGACGAGGCGGCCAACAACGCCGCGCTGATCAAGGTCAGGGCCGACAAGCAGCGCGAGGCCGGCGACGGCCATGACGGCACCTGGGTGGCGCATCCGGGCCTCGTGCCGGTGGCCAGGGACATCTTCGATGCCGCGATGCCCGGCGCCGACCAACTGGACCTCAAGCGCGAGGACGTGTCGGTGGCGGCCGCCGATCTGCTGGCCGTGCCCGAGGGCACCATCACCGAGACCGGATTGCGCAAGAACATCGAAGTCGGCCTGCTCTATCTCAAGGCGTGGCTGGCCGGCAACGGCTGCGTGCCGATCCACCACCTGATGGAGGATGCGGCCACCGCGGAGATTTCCCGCACCCAGCTGTGGCAGTGGCGCCGGCACCGGGCCACGCTGGACGACGGCCGGGTGATCGACGATGCCTTTATCTCCACGGTGATGGACGAAGAGAACGGCAAGCTGCGCCAGCAGTTCGGCGACGACCGCTATCTGGCCGACGCCATCGCGCTGTTCCGCGATCTGGTGATGTCCGACGATCTGGCGGAATTCCTGACCACGGCAGCCTACGACATGGTGGTCGGCTACGAGCAGGCGGCAAGCTGAGAAAAGATAGCCTGCGCCGGGTAGCGAACGACCCGCCCGGCGCACGATGATCGCAGCGAACCTACCCTGGCCGGCGCCGGCAGTGGTTTAATTCTGCCGCACCGGTAAGGAGTAGCACCTTTGGACATCGATATCGCCGCCTGGCTGGGTCTGGCCCTGCGCTGGCTTCACCTGATCACCGGCATCGCCTGGATCGGCTCGTCGTTCTATTTCATCTGGCTGGACAATGCGCTGCGGCCGCCGGCCGATCCGCGCGACCGCGAGGCCGGCGCGTCCGGCGAGGTCTGGGCGGTGCATGGCGGCGGCTTCTACCACAAGCAGAAGTACCCGGTGGCGCCCGCGCACATGCCGGCCGAACTGCACTGGTTCAAGTGGGAGGCCTATTTCACCTGGCTGAGCGGATTTGCGCTGCTGGCGCTGATCTATTACGCCAGCGCCGAACTGTATCTGATCGACCGCAGCCGGCTGGATCTGGCGCCCTGGCAGGCCATTGCCATCAGCCTGGGCTGCATCGTCGGCGGCTGGCTGGCCTACGACGGCCTGTGCCGCAGCCCGTTGGGACGCGACAACCGGCTGTTCGCCGTGGTCTGGTTCGCGCTGCTGACCGCTGCGGCCTGGGCGCTCACTCAGGTGTTCAGCGATCGAGGCGCGTTCATCCATGTCGGCGTGATCATGGGCACGGCGATGGCCGCCAACGTGTTCATGCTGATCATCCCGAATCAGAAAAAAGTGGTGGCCGATCTGTTGGCCGGACGCAGCCCCGATCCGCGTCTGGGGCAGTTGGCCAAGCAGCGCTCGCTGCACAACAACTACATGACCCTGCCGGTGCTGCTGGTGATGATCGCCAGCCACTACCCGATGCTGCAGGGCCATGCCTTCAACTGGCTGCTGCTGGCCGGACTGGGCGCGGTGGCCTGGCTGGTACGGCACTTTTTCAATCTGCGCCACAAGGGGCGTATCGATTACCGTTTCCCGGTGGCCGGTGCGCTGGGCTTCGTGATCATCGCCGTGCTGGCCTCGTACCGGACTCCGGCGCCGGATGCCGGACCCGGTCAGCGGGCTGTCGGCAGCGCCGTCGCTGCCGACACGGGCGAAGTGCGGCGCATCATCCGCGAGCGCTGCATCCAGTGCCATAGCGATACGCCCAGCCAGCCCGGCTTCGCCGTGGCGCCGCTGGGCGTGATGTACGACAAGCTCGACGAGATCGTGATCCAGGCCCCGCGCATCAAGGCGCAGGCGGTGGACACCCGGATGATGCCGCCCGGCAACCTGACCGGCATGACCGATCAGGAGCGGCAGGCGCTGGGCGAATGGATCGACCGACTGGGCGGCTCGGGCGAGTGAGCCGCCCGGCTCAGCTGCCGCGATAGGTGCTGTAGGCGTAGGGCGAGACCAGCAGCGGGACGTGGTAGTGCGCGGTCGGATCGGCGACCGAGAAGGCGATCGGCACCACGTCGAGAAACGCCGGTTTGGGCAGGCTCAGGCCGGTCGTCCGGAAATAGTCGCCCACCGCGAACATCAGGGTGTAGCTGCCGACGCGCAGCGCCTCGCCTTCGAGCAGCGGCGCGTCGCAGCGTCCGTCGGCATTGGTGCGGGTGTCGCTCAGCACGGTTCCGCTGCTGTCCAGCAGACGGATCGCCATGCCGGCGCCGGGCCGACCGTGGCTGGTGTCGAGTACGTGGGTGGTGAGTTTGCCCATGCCATTCTCCGTGTCGCGTTGGCTTGCTATCGTAAGCGATTGCCCAACCAGCCGAACCGCCCATGAGCCTGCCCATCGACGATCGCGACTATATCGGCCACGGCGAAACCCCGCCCGATCCGCGCTGGCCGGGCGGCGCGCGGATCGCGGTGCAGTTCGTGCTGAATTACGAGGAGGGCGGCGAGCGGAATATCCTCAACGGCGACCCGGCATCCGAGGTGTTCCTGTCGGAAATCATCGGCGCGCGCGAGTTCGTCGGCGCCCGGCACATGAGCATGGAGTCGATCTACGAATACGGCGCGCGGGCCGGGGTCTGGCGGCTGCTGCGGCTGTTTCGTCAGTACGGCGTGCCGCTGACGGTGTTTGCGGTGGCGCTGGCGCTGAAGAAGAATCCGGCGCTGGTCGAGGCGTTTTTGCGCGATGGCCACGAGATCGCGTCGCACGGCTGGCGCTGGATCGACTACCACGGTGTCGATGAGGCGACCGAGCGCGAACACATGGCCCTGGCGGTGACCACGCTGAGCGAGCTGACCGGCGAGCGGCCGCTGGGCTGGTACACCGGGCGCAGCAGCGAAAACACGCTGCGCCTGGTCGCTGAAGACGGCGGGTTTCTGTACTGCGCAGACGACTACAGCGACGATCTGCCGTTCTGGGCGCGGGTTGCCGGACGGCGCCAGCTGATCGTGCCCTACACCCTGGACGCCAACGACATGCGCTTCGCCACCGCGCAGGGTTTCAACAGCGGCGAGCAGTTCTATTGCTACCTCAAGGACAGTTTCGACATGCTCTATGCCGAAGGCGCAACGACGCCGAAAATGCTGTCGATCGGCCTGCACTGCCGGCTGGCCGGTCGGCCGGGCCGGGCGGCCGCGCTGGAGCGTTTCCTGCGCCATGTCCGGGCGCACCAGGATGTCTGGCTGTGCCGGCGCATCGACATCGCCCGCCACTGGCACGCCGAACATGCCGGGCCGGCGGCATGACTGCCGCGCGCGATGTCTTTGTCGCCCGCTATGGCGGCATCTACGAGCACTCGCCGTGGGTCGCCGAGACGGTGTTCGGCCAGCCCGGAACCGACAGCCCCGAGGGCCTGCGCGCCGCGCTGCGGGCGGTGGTCGATGCCGCCGATGAGCCGCGAAAACTGGCCCTGCTGCGCGCTCATCCCGAACTGGCCTGTCGCCAGGCCGATGCGCTCACCCAGGCCTCGCAGGGCGAGCAGCGCGGTGCCGGGCTGGATCGCTGCACGGCGGATGAGTTCGAGGAATTCCAGCGACTGAATACCGCCTACCGGCAGAAGTTTGGTTTTCCGTTCATCATCGCGGTCAAGGGGCTGGATCGACAGGCGATACTGGCGGCGTTCCGCACCCGCATCGGGAACGACCCCGGTGCCGAATTCCGCACCGCGCTGGAGCAGGTGCACCGCATTGCCGGGTTCCGGCTCGATGCGCTGAGCGCGAGCGACAGCTGAAACCCCCTCCGACACTGGCGAGCGCCACGAGTCGCCGTCGTTCGGATCACGTAAACGCAGGAGATTCATGAAAACCGCCATACCGCAGCCCGAGTTCACCCAATCCGGCATCGACCTTGCCCAGCCGCGACTGGGCGCCGAGGCACAGGCCGCCAGCGATGAGTTCTTCGCCCCGCGCCAGCGCCTGATTCTGCCCGCCGAGCCCGAGTTCAAGCCGGGTCTGTACGACGACCACGGCAAGTGGATGGACGGCTGGGAAAGCCGGCGCAAGCGCGGGCCGGGTCACGACTGGTGCATCGTCAAGCTATGCGCAGCCGGGGTGATCCAGGGCGTGGATATCGATACCCGGCATTTCACCGGCAACTATCCGCCGATGGTCTCGCTGGAGGCCTGCGTGTGGTCGGGCGAAGGCATCCCGGATGCGTCGGCAGGCTGGGAAACCCTGGTGCAGCAGTCGCCGCTGGCCGGCGACAGCCACAACTGGTTCGGCGTCGCCGACCCGCGGGCCTTTACGCATGTGCGGCTGAACATCTTTCCCGACGGCGGTGTGGCGCGTCTGCGGATTTATGGCCGCATTGCCATCGACTGGTCCGGGCACGAGCGATCCGAGCGCTTGGACCTGGCCGCGATGGCCAACGGGGGGCGTCCGGTGGCGTGCAACGATCAGCACTACGGCGGTCCGGGGAACCTGATCGCGCCCGGTCGCGGCGTCAACATGGGCGACGGCTGGGAAACCCGCCGACGCCGCGAGCCGGGCCACGACTGGGCGATTCTCGAGCTCTGTCATCGCGGCGCCATCGACGAGATTCACGTGGACACCGCCCATTTCAAGGGCAACTATCCCGATCGCTGCTCCATCCAGGCCGCCGATGCCGGTGGGCTGTCCGACGCGGACATCATCGCCCAGGCCGAACATTGGCCGGTGCTGTTGCCCGAACAGAAGCTTCAGGCCGACGGCGAGCACGTGTTCCGGGAAGGTATTTCCGAGGTCGGCCCGGTCACCCATGTCCGGCTGAACATCCTGCCCGATGGCGGCGTGAGCCGGCTGCGTCTGTTCGGACGGATTGCCTAGATGGCCCGTCAGTGGGCATGGGGCGGCAGTGTGGATCGGCCGAAGGGTGCGGGGCGCCCATGAGCGGCCGGATGCTGCTGCCGCAGCCGCTGAGCGTCGAGGCGTTCGCGCCGTTCGGCGATGTGATCGCATTCGACGCCGCGACCGAGGTGCGCGAGATCAACTACGGGCACTGCCAGCGGTTTCATGATCTGGCGCGCCTCGAGTTGTCTGCCGAAGGTGGCCGGCCATTGGTCAGCCTGTTTCGGGCCGCTCCGCTGCCGCTGCCGATCCGCATCCAGCGCATGGAGCGGCATCCGCTGTCGAGCCAGGCGTTCTACCCGCTGGGCGGGCGACCGTGGCTGGTGGTGGTCGCGCCGGCCGGCCCGTTCGACCCGGATGCCGTGCGCGCTTTCCTGGCGCGTGGCGATCAAGGCGTCAACTATCGGCCCGGCACCTGGCATCACTTCTGCCTGGCACTGGGCGAGGTCTCGGACTTTCTGGTGATCGATCGCGGCGGCCCCGGCGAGAATTGCGATGAGGTGGAATTGCAACTGCCTATTGCAGTGTTGCGTTCTTGACGGAACGTACGCAGAAGGTCGGCTGGTCGATGTGACGGCCATAGCCAAAGCCAAAGCCAAAGCTTTCACTGCCCTTCGGGCAGCGAGTTACTTTCTCTTGCTTGTCCAAGAGAACGTAACCAAAGAGAAGGACACCCCGTC
>JAXMJH010000087.1:0-2793 GCA_034376725.1 Lysobacteraceae bacterium
CTCCGGCGGCTCATGGTTGATGGTGTCGACCTTGGCCAGGGCGACGTAGCGCTCGCCGTCCTTGGGGCTGCGGATGCGGCCGGCGATCTCGTCGCCGGTGCGCAGGTTGAAGCGGCGGATCTGGCTGGGCGAGATGTAGACATCGTCCGGACCGGCCAGGTAGCTGGCGTCGGCCGAGCGCAGGAAGCCGAAGCCGTCGGGCAGGATTTCCAGCACGCCCTCGCCGGCGACGCCGTCGCCGACCCGGGTCAGCACCTTGAGCAGGGCGAAGATCACGTCCTGCTTGCGCATCCGCGCCACGCCTTCCTGGATGTTCAGCTGGTCGGCGATGTCGAGCAGCTTGTGCGCCGGCAGGCGCTTGAGGTCGTTCAGGCTGTAGACCGGGAAGTCGGCCGGTACGCTCGGCGGCGGCCGGTTGTCGCGGACCTCGGCCTCGTCGCCGCTGTCGTCATTCGGCTCGCGGGCGGGTCGGTCGCGGTTGCGGCGATGGCGCCCGTGGCGGCCGCGCCGGGTGTTGTCGCGCGGGCTGCCGTCGGCGTTCTTCGAGCCGCCGTCGTTGCTGTCGGAGCCATCGGACGCGCCTGCAGACTCAGAGGAGCGGGCAGCCTGCTGGCCGTCGGCAGCCTCGGGCTGGGCCTGCTTGGGCGCGGAATCGGGTGCGGCAGCCAGCTCGCGCGGCGCGACGCCAGCGCTGGAATCGGTTTCGTTATCGGACACGCAGTGAACCTCGCAAGGGGTCGGCGAGAAAGAGGATTTGAACGTTATGGTGGCCGCGCAGGCGAATGCGCGCGGACGCGATATGACGGAGCAACCTTAGCACTGAGACTCAGGACAGGCAAGCGCCGTGGCGTTCACCTGGCGGGCGGTCGACAGTAAGTTTCGGTGGGAATCGAACTCCCGCCCATGCCGGGCGAGTACGCAGAAGAGCTGATGGACTCAACCAAGGGCCCGGCCGGGCAACGCGCGACCGGCTCTCGAACCCGGCTGGCGCACTGCGCGCCGCAGCCGGGCCGAGGCGATCTGTCAGAGGGCCTTTTCGACCAGCTGGCTCAGCTGGGCCTTGCCGACTGCGCCGACGTGGGTCGCGGCGACTTCGCCGCCCTTGAACAGCATCAGGGTCGGGATGCCGCGCACGGCGTACTGGCGCGGGGTGGCCGGGCTGTGGTCGATGTTGACCTTGACCACCTTCAGGCGGCCGGCGTAGGCCTGCGCCACTTCGTCGATGACCGGGGCGATCATCTTGCACGGGCCGCACCATTCGGCCCAGAAATCGACCAGCACCGGCTCGGTGCTTTTGAGAACCACGGCCTCGAAGTCCTCGTCGTTGATGTTGTGGATATGTTCGCTCACGATGCATTGGCTCCTGTTTGCGGCCGGTGGAGGCGCGCGATGGGTTACACTGTCAGGCCAATTCGGGCGTCCTGCCCGAGCCCGGCGGTTTGAGCCCAGTGTGCGGCCGGCTGCTCCGGTACGCAAGCGCCGCCGCCGTTGTGCGAGTCCGCAATTCATGACCGATAAACCGCTTACAGATATTCCTTTCAGTAATTTCGAACTGCATCCGGATGTGTTGTCCGGCTTGGAGCACGCAGGTTTCACGCGCTGTACGCCGATCCAGGCGATGACGCTTCCGCTCGCCCTGTCTGGCCGCGATATCGCCGGACAGGCGCAGACCGGAACCGGCAAGACGCTGGCGTTTCTGGTCGCGTTGGTAAACCGTTTGCTTACCCGGCCGGCGCTGGCCGAACGCAAGCCGGAAGATCCGCGTGCGCTGATTCTGGCACCAACGCGCGAGCTGGCCATACAGATCCACAAGGACGCCCAGGTATTCGGCGCCGAGCTTGGCCTGCGCTTCGCGCTGATCTATGGCGGCGTCGACTACGACAAGCAGCGGGAAATCCTGCGCGCCGGCGCCGATGTCATCATCGCCACGCCGGGTCGCCTGATCGACTACGTCAAGCAGCACAAGGTGGTCTCCCTGCACGCCTGCGAGGTGTGCGTGCTGGACGAAGCCGACCGCATGTTCGACCTCGGCTTCATCAAGGACATCCGGTTCCTGCTGCGGCGCATGCCGCCGTGCACCGAGCGCCAGACTCTGCTGTTCTCCGCCACCCTCAGCCACCGGGTGCTGGAACTGGCCTACGAGCACATGAACGAGCCGGAAAAGATGGTCGTGGAGACCGAGTCGATCACCGCCGCGCGGGTTCGGCAGAAGGTGTATTTTCCGGCCAATGAAGAAAAGATTCCGCTGCTGATCGGCCTGTTGAGTCGCTCGGAAGCCGCGCGCACCATGGTCTTCGTCAACACCAAGGTGTGGGTGGAGCGGGTGGCCCGTGCGCTGGAAAAGGCCGGCTTCCGGGTCGGCGTGCTGTCGGGCGATGTGCCCCAGAAGAAGCGGGAGACCCTGTTGGCGCGATTCCAGCGCGGCCAGCTGGATATCCTGGTGGCCACCGACGTGGCGGCTCGTGGTCTGCATATCGATGGCATCAGCCACGTCTACAACTTCGATCTGCCGTTCGATGCCGAAGACTACGTGCACCGGATCGGACGCACCGCGCGGCTGGGCGCGGAAGGCGACGCGATCAGTTTCGCCTGCGAGCTCTACGCGCCGTCGCTGCCGGAGATCGAGGCGTTCATCGAACAGAAGATTCCGGTCGCCGCCTACGATCCGGAACTGTTGATCCCCGTCGAGCGCGCCAAGCGCGAAGCTGTCGAGGGCGAGGAAGTCGGCGAAAGCGTGTCGGCGATCTATCGCGAAGTTCGCGAGCAGGCTGCCGCCGCTGGCGGCGGACGCGG
>JAXMJH010000088.1:0-10668 GCA_034376725.1 Lysobacteraceae bacterium
ACGACTGCTCGAGCAGGCCGTCGGCAGCGCCCGGGCAGCGAGGGGCGCGGCCGAGCGCGCCTTGGCCGTGGAGCGCGCGGCGCGACAGTTCCGCGTGCTCCGGGATCAGTCCGCCGAAGCCAGCCTGATCGAGCACAAAAACTCTTTCGAACAACAGACGCGGGCGATCGTGGCGCTCGACGGAATGGGCGAAGCGGGCAATAGCGCGAGTCGATTGATCGCAACCAACCAGCGGCTGGTCGAACAGGCGCTGTCCGACGCCAGTGCGGAGCAGTGGCCAGCCGCGCTTGCGGCTGGGTTTGGCGAATTCAATGCTCAGGTCAGATCGCTGGTTTCGCTGAGCGAGGCGAACGCCGAGCGAGCAGTTGAAGCGTTGCGGATGATGGGCGATCGATCGCGCAGCGTGGTCAATGCACAAATGGCCGCAACCATACCGATCGCCCTGGTGTTGGCGATCGTTTTCATCGTGCTGATCACCAGACCGATACGCGATCTGGAGGCGGGCATCCGGGCACTGACCAGCCCGGGTCAGACGCGGATACCCAAGTCCCCCGGTCCACGCGATCTCCAGGCCCTGTCGGTCCACCTGGAGTGGGTGCGGCGCCGGCTGTTGCGCACCGAACGCGACCGGCATCGGTTGATGGCGCAGGTGTCGCACGAACTGAAAACGCCGCTGAGTGCCATCCGTGAAGGTGTCGGGCTGCTGGAAGAGGAACTGCTTGGGCCACTGGACAGCCGTCAGGCCGAAGTGGTGGCCATCATCCACGACAGCGCGGTGCGACTTCAGCAGCAGATCGAAACCCTGCTCAAGTACAACAAGATCCGCGCCCGACCTGATCCCCCGGCATATCGCACCGTCATGGTAGCCGCCCTGGTCGACGAGGTACTGATGGGGCACAGTCTGGCCATCACGGCGCGCCGGATCGCAGTTCGAACCGAGGTTGCCGAGGGCCTCTCGATAATCGGCGACATCGACATGCTGCGTACGGCGCTGGACAACCTGGCCTCGAACGCAGTCAAGTTCACCGCGCCGGGCAACAAGCTGGGCATTTTCGCTGCGGCCACGTCGGATGCGACAGTGATCGAGGTTGCCGATTGCGGACCCGGGATCGCCCCATCCGATCGAGCCCGAGTGTTCGAGGCGTTCTACCGCGGCGCTGTCTCGAAACAGGGCTACCAGCCGGGCAGCGGCCTCGGGCTGACCATCTGCCGCGAACTGATCCGCGCCCATGGCGGCGATGTTCGGATGGTGGAAAGGCCCGGCTGGCGAACGGTTTTCCAGATCACGCTGCCGCACGGTCAACACGGAGAGACCCCCGATGAACAGCCATAACCCATCGCCAGCGCATCGCCGCTTCGACCAGAAATGCAAATGCCCCAGGCGGATATACGTCGGCACCCACCGGCACGCTATCGCCCTGCAGGCGATCGAGCGGCGGAGCCTGAGCGCATGGCTCGGAGTGCCACACATTCCAGGGGGCGCTCAACGCGTCCAAAAGGGCATTCCAACGATGGCAATCAGATTGCGGAATTGGAGCCTGTCGGTGTCGCACGCGGTGTTGCTGGCCCTGCTGTTGGCCACCCCGCCAATTGCCGCGCAGGCTCCCCAAGGCCAGCCGCTGAATGCCGCCGACCTGCTCGAACGCATCGAACAAATGCGCGCAATGTCGCTCGACACGGCGAACTGGCAGCGTCAGCAGGCGGCTTCGAACGATTCGCCGGCAGCGGCGCTGGATCTGCTGCTGCTGGATCTTTTCGGGCCGCAATCGGAAACCGTTCCGGTTGACCGGACGCAGGCCCGTCTGCACCGCGTGGTGACCGCCGCCCACTCGGGGCTGACCACCGACAGCCGGCAGCTACTTCGGCTTCTGGCCGAACACATCGACCGGGTATCGCAGTTGCAGGCGCAAGCGGAACGCCTGAACGAACAACTCGACATCGAGCGTCGCGCTCACCTGGAAACCCGGCAGAAGCTCGACGCCCTGCGCCGGATCGACCAGGAGATCGGCGCGAGAAGCGAGCCATCTGCGATCGCGGGGGACAAGCCGCATGACCGCTGAGCGCAACCAAAGCGAGCGCCGATCGCGAAGCCGCTGTCGCGTGTTGATCGTCGATGACGACCCTTCCCTGCGCCGCCTGCTGTGCCTGCGCCTGGAGTCGGCCGGTTTCGATGTGGTTACTGTCGATGGCGCGCGCGCCGCACTCGGACGCATCGCCAGCGAAATTCCCGACCTGGTGGTGACCGATCTGCGGATGGAAGGCATGGACGGACTGGAGCTGTTCAGAACACTCCGCGAGCGAATGCCGGCACTGCCGGTCATCATTCTCACCGCGCACGGCACGATACCGGATGCCGTCACGGCGACCCGCGAGGGGGCATTCGCATTCCTGACCAAGCCGTTCGACAGCGGGCAACTGGTCGCAGTGGTCAACGATGCACTCGGGCCGACTGGAACCCAAGGAAAGTCGGCTCCGTGGCGCCGGGAGATCGTCACCCGCAGTCGGGTGATGGAGTCGCTGCTATCCGAAATCGAACTGGTGGCGCGAAGCGGGGTCAGCGTGCTCATTCAAGGCCCGAGCGGAACCGGCAAGGAACTGATTGCACGCGCAATCCATGCGGCCAGCGACCGAGCCGAGGCGCCATTTGTCGCAATCAACTGTGCCGCCATTCCGACCGACCTGCTCGAGTCCGAATTGTTCGGTCATCGCAAGGGGGCGTTCACTGGTGCGACCAGAGACCGAGACGGTCTGTTCGTCGAAGCCAACGGCGGCACGCTGCTGCTCGACGAAGTCGGGGACATGCCGCTGAATTTCCAGGCCAAGCTGTTGCGGGTACTGCAAGAAGGGCGGGTGCGGCCGGTCGGCGCGCGCAGCGAACAATCGGTGGACGTTCGCGTCCTGTCGGCAACCCATCAGGATCTGGAGCGCGCCCTGACTGAAGGCCGTTTCAGAGAGGATCTCTTTTACCGACTCAATGTCGTCCGGCTGGAAATCCCGCCGCTGCGCGACCGCCCCGAAGACATTCCGCTCCTCGCCGAACACTTCCTCGCCCAGGTCCAGTCCGCTCAGCCGGACAAGCCCCGGATCGGCGGCTTTTCGCCGGAAGCCATCCAACTGCTGGTCGGCCACGACTGGCCCGGCAACATTCGCCAGCTGCGCAATGTGGTGCAACAGGTGGTTGCACTGTGCCGGGTCGGACCGATCCCCGCCGATCTGGTGCGGCGGGCGCTGCGCGACGAGACCAGCCGCTACACGCCGTTGGCCGAAGCCCGCGCCGAGTTCGACCGCGACTATCTGTCGCGCCTGTTGCACATGACCAGCGGCAATGTCGCCGAAGCCGCCCGCCTGGCAAAGCGAAGCCGAACCGACCTGTACCGCCTGCTGGCCCGCTACCAGCTGGACCCGTTGGCATTTAAGTCGCTCAGGACACGTTCCGATCGCGATTGATCGCGGTGCCGACAGTCGCTGATCGGTGATCCAGATTTCCTTTACGAATCAGCTGATTGCGACACGCGCTTCGGCAGGTGTCGCATTCTCGCGACAGATCGACCGCGAACTGCCCGCGCCGGCGCCAGTGGATGGCGCCAATAGCCTGTTTATCCTTGACTTTCTGATGATGGCATGGCATTTGCATTTGCTCAGGTGCGCGGCCGGAGCGGGCGCTCGTACGCTCCCCCCTCCCCCCGACGCCGTCCCGGCCGCGCTTCCTCCCATTCCCCAAGGAGACCCCGGTCATGAAACAGAACACCTTCAAATCCATGCTGATAGCGCTCTCGCTGGCCGCAGCGCCGGTCGCGATCGCGCAGGTGCCGGCGTTCGAAGATCTCGACGCCGACGGAAGCGGATTGATCGACCGCACGGAAGCGAGCAACCTGCCCTGCCTGCACGCCAATTTCGACGTGATCGGCAAGGCCGACCCCAACGGGATCGGTCCGGATGAGTTTTCGCAGGCGCTCAACGACTTCTGCTCGAACCTCTAAACCTACAGGCCGGCCGGTCACGGCCGGCGCAGCGACATGACCGGCTCGCTCGCGGGCCGGTTTATTTTGCTCATGACCGTCCTGCGCATTCCGAGGATCAGCTGACCCGCGGCCGGTCCTGATTCGCTGTCGTCGCTGGCCAGTCTCCAGTTCCGGCCAGCCGGCGTGTGCTCATCCCGAAGCTCGGTCTCCATCAACGTCAATGTCTCAGTCACGTCGGCCACGTTGACCAGCATCTCGGGAACCGCGCGCGCGACTGAACGGGCTCGCCCTCGTTATTGACCCGGCAGGACGTTCCATCACGAGAACCTATGCAACCGGCGGCCCCGGCATACGGCCTTCGGCCTATGCCGGGCTACTCGCCCGAGGCGAGTTCAAGGCGCGTGCTGTGGGCGCCGGCGGCACGGGGCTTGTCGGGCGCCTGGCCGAAGTGTCACGCAGCTCGACGCACACGGCAATCAACAGAGAAAAAGTGCCCGGGCGCGCGCTCCAAGTCACGGAACGCGTGCCCGGGCGGATCAGGACGTCACCCATGCCCGGCATTCGACGCGTGCATCGGCCGGACAGCGCCGCTGTCGCGGCGCGCTGGTACCGGGCAACATCCTGAAGCTCAAGCGCTCATGACGCGGCGCGGACTCCGCAGCGATCCAGAGAAGCCCCGGCCGGACGCTTCCGGCGCGCTGTCTGAACGGCTACCGATCGGTGCTGCTGGCCAATCAGGATTCCGGTGCCGGAACGGGCTGCGGATCGAAGTCGATCCGGGTCGGTTCGACCACCAGCACCCGCTTGCCGAAAACGGCGATCGCATCGGGTACCGCGTCGACGGCTTCGCCTTCCTCGCCGACCGGCGCGTCCGGCGTCTCGCTGCCGACTTCGAGCCGCGCCTTGACGGCCAGCTCATGAAAGCCGGGGGCGAGGTCGGAAATGGTCCAGCTGAAACCGTCGACCGTGCGCGACTGCTGGAACTGACCGATGATCGTCTCGGTCTGTTCCATCGTGGTCAGATCGAGCCCGCTGCCGCTTTGACAGAACACCACGGTTCCGTCGTCGATCACCTGCACCTCGCCCACCAGGCTCTCGGAGACCGGAAGCGGCTCGCCATCCAACTCCAGCCAGGTGACGATGGAGGCCGTCGCCGGAAGCTGGTTCGGCGTCGGTTCTTCGGGCAGCGGCTCCTCAGCCGGATCCTCGGGATCGCTCGGTTCCTCGACCGGGGCGGCGGCGTTTACCCAGGCAGCGCATTCGCCGTCCAGGCGAACCAGCAGATCGTTCTGGCGATCGGACTCGATATCGAAAGATGTCTGAAGCAGGACCAGGGGCTCTACCGGCGCATCCGGATCGAGGGGGTCAGTAAGGTGTGCTTCCAGCAGTTCCAGCGTTGCGCTGGTGGCGACGATCTTCGCGGCCGGCAGCGCGTGACCGGGCGGCAGGAACGGTGGCCCGCGTCGGTCGGCCTGGGAGAACGCGTTGCCCGACAAAGCCAGGGCGAGCGCAGCGGCCAGGGCCGGCAGGACGATTTCCCGCGCCATTTCGGAGTTCGAGTGTGTCTTCAGCGTTTTCATTGGTCATGCACCTCATTTACCAGTCAGGGAGAAAGCTCAACGGCGCCTGGCCCGAATGCCCGGACGCCGCGTTGTCCCAAGCAGAAGCCATGCCATTCCAGACGTATCCTTTGAAAACAGCTAGATATGAGATCTTTTCCGAGTATCGGCAGGCGCCGATCGCTCCCGTTGTCTCCGTCCCCTGACGACGTTCACAGCGGGATTGCGTAACTCGTTGATCTTTCGAAACCTTGCCCTGTCACCGATATCCGACACTCGCTTCCGGTGCCGATGACCTGAGTCGCCCGCCCTCGTCTGCGGTGAGCGCCTTGCGCTGGCAGCGCGACCCGAAGGACCGCACAATGGGTTCGAATCCGCATCGGGAATGAAGCCATGAAAATTCTGCTCTGGATTCTGGGCATCCTCGTCGCGCTGGTGGTCGCGGCCGTGGTCGCGGTCTACGTTCTGGTCGACCCGCAAGCCCTGCGACCACGTCTGGAATCCGCGCTGAGCGAAGCATCCGGGCGCGCAGTCGGCATCGAAGCCCTCGAGCTGTCGCTGACCAGCATGGCGTTTTCGGCGAAGGGCATCACCATTGCCGAAGCCGCCGGGTTCGGCGACGAGCCCTTCCTGCGCGCCGACGCGCTGAGTCTGAACGTGGCGCTGATGCCGCTGCTGCGCGAACAGCGCCTGCACGTTCACACCTTGTCGCTGTCGGCACCGCGCGTACGCCTGGTACAGGCCGGCAACGGCAGCTGGAATTTCAGCACGCTCGGTGCCGCACAAACGGACGATGACACCCCCGCCGAGGTGCCCCCGTTCGCTATCGACGCCCTGCGTCTGTCCGACGGCGAACTGGCGATTCAGCGCGCAGGCAAGCCGATCAGGCGGTACAGCGGGCTGACCTTGGAGCTCGACGGCATTGCGCTCGACGCGGCCGTGCCGTTCCGCTTTGCGGTCCGGCCGGCGGCCGGCGGCACGCTGGCGCTCAACGGTACGGCCGGCCCTCTCGATCCCGGCGACCTGAGCCTGACCCCGGTCGAAGCCTGGGTCGAACTTGAAGGGCTCGATCTGGCCCGTGTGTTGGCCGAGATCGACGCTGCCGATGCCGGGCTGGCCGGGGTGATGACGTTTGCCGGCGACGTGCGCATCGCACAGGGCAAGGTCGCCTCCACGGGCGGTGCCGAAGTGGATTCGCTGCGATTGATCGAGGCCGGTGAGCCATCGCCGCAACCGGTCCGGTTAGACTACCGGCTGGATTACGACCTGGGCAGTCAGCGCGGTCGGTTGAGCGATAGCCTGCTGCGTCTGGGCAATACCGCCCTGGCGCTGTCGGGCACGCTCGACAACCGCGGTGAGGTGGCCCGACTCGACCTCACGCTGGACGGCAAGGACTTGCCGGTCGACGACCTGCAGGCGCTGCTGCCGATGCTCGCCATCGCGCTGCCGGAAGATTCCCGCCTGTCGGGCGGCACCGCCAGTACCCGGCTGCGGGTGCAGGGCAAGGCCGACGCGCTGATCATCGCCGGCCCGGTTGCGCTGCGCGACAGCCGGCTGGTCGGCTTCAGCATCGGCGAGCGCATGGGCCAGGCCATGGCCATCGCCGGCCTCAAGGCACCGGCCGACACGGTATTGCGCAGCGCCGAAACCGACCTGCGAATCGACGACAGCGGCGTGGCCATGGACGCCATCAAGGCAGAGATCGCCGAATTCGGCCGGCTGGAGGGCAATGGCCGGATCAATGCCGACGAGTCGCTGAATTTCCGCTTTGTCGCCCGACTTGCCGAGGAAGCCATCGGAGAAAGCGGACTCGGCGGACGATTCGGCGCGGCGCTTCAGGGTGCGCTGACCCGCGGCAGCCGCGACGGCATTGCGCTCAGGGTTGGCGGAACCGCCGAAACGCCGCAGTTTTCGGTCGATCAGGCCTCATTGGCCAGGCTCGGCGCCAGCGCCGCACTGGGGGCCGCACTGGCCGGCGAGGAAGGCGGCGCGGGGCTCGACACCCAGTCCGCCACCGACGCGCTGAAACAGAAGGCCGTGCAATCGCTGTTCAAACGCCTGGGCGGCAAGGTCAAGACCGAAGAGAAAGACGACGGCCAGTGACGATTTGGCTATGCAGATCGGTTTGAGCCAGCGGATCTGGGCAGCGGTTCGCTCGCCTCAGCCTCGCGCTGCCGGCCTGCGCCGGAACGGATGAGCGAGCTGGCCCAGGAACCGCGATGGCATCGGTTCGTCGATACCGATGTCCTCGGGTGGCGGGGACGAGGGATAGTAGAAGGTGCCGAACAGGAGGTCCCAGAGCATCAGATTTTCGCCGTAGTTGCTGTTGCCTTCCGCCGGGTCGCGGCTGTGATGCCAGCGATGCAGGCCCGGCGTGTTGAACAGACGAGACACCAGGCGATTGCTCATGCGCACGTTGCAGTGGGTCATGATGCCGAGGTAGGCGGTGATCGCCGACAGCCACAACATCACGTCCAGCGAAGCACCCAACAACGCCGGCAAGGCCAACCCGACAATCACGCTAAGCAGGCTGTCCACGAAATGGAATCGTCCGGTATTGATGATCCACAGCCGCTCCACGCTGTGGTGCACGGCGTGGAAGCGCCACAGCAGCGGCCACTCGTGGCCCAGCCGATGCACCCAGTACAGACCGAATTCGGCTACCAGCAAAGCCAGGCCCACCTGCGCGAACATCGGCCAGTGCGCCGGCCAGACGCCGGACACCGATGCCTCGGCCGGAGACGACGACGCATGACTCAAGCCGATCATTCCGGCGAACAGTACCAACACCTGCACCAGGCCCTTATTGAGCAGGGTGTGGGCCAGATTGGCGAAGGTCTGGCCGTCGGCTCGCAGCCAGCGCCGCGCATGGGGCCGATAACGTTCCAGCGCGAACAGGGCCGCAGCCAGGCTCAGGTAAATAACGTTGAACCACAACAGCGGATGTGCGGAGGCGAACGCGCGCGACGTCGCCCACAGGCACAGGCCGAACAGAAGCGGCCAGGCCAGCGACTCCACGAGTCGGTCGAAACCCGCCTGGCCGCCACGTTCGCCCTCCCCGCCGCGCTCGGTGTGGGCATCCATAGGGGACTTGTTCATCGCCTGGCCACTGTGCTCATGGAAAAACCTGTCTTGATCACGCCTTGGTCCGTTCTGAATCCGGCAGCGGGTGGAGCCAGGCCGCGTCGCCGTCGAGGTAGTGTTCGCGCTTCCAGATCGGCACATCGGCCTTGATCGCGTCGATGACCCACCGGCTGGCCGCGTAGGCGGCATCGCGGTGACCGGCGCTGACGCCGACCCACACGGCCAGTTCGCCGACCGCGAGTTCGCCCACCCGGTGCACCGCCACAGCCTGGCACAACGCGAAACGCTGCACCGCCTCGGCCAGAATCCGCTCACCCTCGGCGACCGCCAGAGGACGATAAGCCTGATAGTGCAAACCCGATACCGCCCGGCCGGCATGCCGATTGCGGACCCGGCCCTCGAAGACCAGCCAGGCCCCGGCGCCGTCGTCGACCAGCTGCGCGTGCAGCGTCGCCGCATCGATCGGCTCGGCGCTCAGCGCGAAACGCTTCATCCGCCCGACACCGGCGGAATGAACACCACCTCGGCGCCTTCGTGCAGCGGGCTGTCCCAGCCGGCGAATGCGCCGTCCACGGCGACCCGCAGATGTTCGATCGGCCAGTCGATAGCCAGCGCCTTGGCCCTGTCGAGGTAAAGCGCACGCAGATCGCGGGCGGCCGTGGTGATCGTCTCCGACTCCCGACCGGCAGCTTCGGCGAGTGCAGCAAAGTACAGCAGGCGCACCTGCACGGGGTTGGCGACGCTCATTCCGCCGCCACCCGGGCGGACTTGCCGCCGCGCTTGGTCAGCAGACGGGCCGGGCCGATCACAATGCCGTGGCTGAGCGCCTTGCACATGTCGTATACCGTGAGGCCGGCGACCGTGGCGCCGGTCAGAGCCTCCATCTCCACGCCGGTGCGATGGTGGGTGCGGACCCGGCAGACGATGCGCAGCGTGGCCTCGGCGCTCCAGTCGATGTCGAACCGGCAACCGTCGATCGGCAGCGGGTGGCAGAACGGGATCAGTTCGTGAGTCCGCTTGACCGCCATCGTGCCGGCGACGATCGCAACATCGATCACTGCGCCCTTGGCTGTGCGCAGCGCTGCCGCACGCAGCGAAGCGGCAACGGCGGCCGGAAACCGCACCCGGCACTCGGCCTCGGCCTCGCGGTCGGTGGCCGGTTTGTCGCCGACATCGACCATGGCCGGCCGGCCACCGGCGTCGATGTGGCTGAGTTTCGCCGTGGGCTCGCGCAAGGTCTTCGCCACATCAGCCTCCGATCATGAACATTTCGATCCGTCGCCCAGCGGCCCCCGGTCGCTCGGCACGCTGTTCGCTGTAGCGGTCGGCACGGGCCTGCCAGACGCCGGCGATGGCGGCGTCGATGCCGCTGTCCGGTCCGGCCAGGCTGGGCCGCAGATCGCGGCCATTGGCAGCGAACAGACAGCCGAACAGCCGGCCATCGGCGGACAGCCGGGCCCGCTGGCAGTCGCCGCAGAACGGCGCGCTGATCGAACTGACGAACCCGATCTCGCCCGCCCCATCTTCGAAGGCGTGACGGTTGGCAACCTCGCCGCAGTATCTGGCTGCCAGCGGGCGCAGCGGCCAGCGCGCGTGGATCGCCTCGCGCAGTTCGGCCGAGGGCACCACATCCTGCGCCCGCCAGCCGTTGCAGGTGCCGACATCCATGTATTCGATGAAGCGCAGCACATGCCCCGTGCCGCGAAAATGCGCGACCAGCGGCAGCACGTCGGCTTCATTCGCGCCGCGCCGCACCACGCAATTGATCTTGATCGACCCGAACCCGGCCGCTTCGGCCGCAGCGATGCCGGCCAGCACCTGCTCGACCCGCCCGCGCCCGCCGGACAGCGCGGCGAAGCGATCCGGATCGAGGCTGTCCAGGCTCACCGTCAGCCGGTGCAGCCCGGCCCGGCGCAGCGCGTCCGCCTGACCGGCCAGCAGGCTGCCGTTGGTGGTCAGCGCCAGATCCTCGACGCCATCGATGGCAGCCAGCCGCCCGACCAATTCGGGCAGGTTCTTGCGCAGCAGTGGCTCGCCGCCGGTCAGCCGCAGCTTGCGCACGC
>JAXMJH010000089.1:0-2280 GCA_034376725.1 Lysobacteraceae bacterium
CCAGGCCGCCGATGTGGCTCCTTTATGCCGATCCGGAAGTGGATCGTTTAAGGCGATCCGGGAGTGGCTCCTTTACGCCGATCATCGGCTGGCTCCATTACGGCGATCCCGGAATGGCTCTATTGGGGCGGTCGATGACAACGGTTGGGCCCAATCGATATTCCGGCCGCGCGTCTTCTCGGCCTGGCTTGTGCAACCCCGGAAGGGCGGCGGCGGCTTGCGACCCTTCCTTATCCGCTAGGCGCCAGCGCCTCCTGCTCATCCGACGCTGCCGGCGAAGCGAAGCCGATTCGATTGCCATCTGGGTCGACAACCCGAAAGTCGATCATTCCCCAAGGGCGCTCACCAAGATCCAACGCAAAGACAACCCCGCGTGCACTGCATGCCGCGTGGTAAGCACGCACATCCATCATGTGGCAATAGACTACCGAAGGCCCATCCGGCGCCGAACCGCCCGCGCAGTCGAGCTGAATCTCTATTTCGTCGAGCGCGACGCCAGCGCGCACGACAGGAGTCCCCCATGTCCAGGCGACCGCGAACCCAAGCCTATCCTGGTAGAAATCAAGCGCCGCACCCATATCTCTTACGGCGAACACAGGAAAAAGCATCTTTTGCACGTGGCATGCCGGACCTAATGGCAGCGAGCAGCCCGGCTTGGTCACAGGCCGTAAGCCGGGATCGCACGCCGGATGCGCGGATTCTCGCGATGGAAAATTCCTGCCGGGCCACTATGTCCATTGATTGGCCTTGCTCGCAAGCGCCGGATCTTTGGACCGCACGACGCAGAACCTCTGACCCGTGGGCGCTTCCATGACCCACCACGTATTGATCTTCTGCACGCGCTTGGCGCCCAATGCCTCCAACCGCGCAACCTCAGCCTCCACATCGTCCGACTCGATGTCGAGATGTACGCGGCTCGGGTGGGTAACCGCCTGAACTTCAATATGAAGCTGCGCGGTTGGGTCGACCAGCTGGACATAGTTCTCTTCACCGGGAAGCGCACGAATATCCATACCCAATGCGCCACCCCAAAACTCGGCCGCCGCCGGCAGGTTGTCGGTCTTGCAGTCGATAATGAAACCAGCGAGCTTGCTGCTGTGCATATGCCCTCCATCGGTTCGTAGCCGGGCCTGAACTCCGGCCAGCCGGCAGTTGGAGCCTGAGTCTTTTGATCCGGCAGTCAATGTCGATGAGCGTGCATCGGACGAGTAGCCCGGCTCAGGCCACAGGCCGCAAGCCGGGATCGCCGATTGCAAAAATTCAGTAATCGATAATGGCCGCCGAGGTCAATAGGCGCCCCCTTCAGTGATGATGAGAACGTACGCCAGAAATGCTACTCCAAGCGCCGCAACCAACCACAGGAGTTTTGTCGCTAGCCTGGACCACTCGGTTGGGGCCGGGACGACTGCGGCGAGTTCCTCGGGTGTTGCTTCCCTCAGCTCCCCGCCATTGCACGCCGGACAGGAGACGCTCGATCGGCCGGCTTGGAGCCGGAACATGATCGACGCGAAGAGGAACATCCGTCCGCATGAAGCACACACCATCCGAGGAGCGCCGGCCAAGATGTGGCGAAGAATCGGATTGTTTACAGCGTCTGCCTGTTTCACGCGCGCCCAACGCCAAGTAGACACATGATCCGGGATAAGGCACCAGATGGTCACGCGCGGTTCGCCTCGCGTCAAGCAGTTTTTCTCGCCCCTGTTCAAGCAGTGGCCGGATGCGTTTCGCCGGGCCGCGCCGTCAGATTCGCTTGCTGGAACAAAGAATGGGATCAGACACAGCAAGGGCTCAGGGCACTCAAATTCGCAGGTGTGCAGGCAACCCACATCCTCGTCGCCGCGCGCAAGGGCGCCGCAGCCGTCAGCCAGCCATGCAACCAAGAAAACACGTGACCCCGCGCATGAACCCCAGTCGGACTGCTCGAGCCATCGGCGATGGCTGCGCCCCGCCTGGCGAGGATGCGACCACTTGAGGCTTGGCTCCCTCGCTTCTCTCGCAGTCGTGCTCGATCAGCTCATGCGTTGCGCCTGGAACACCGTGAATCAGTTCGCCCACAACGACCGGCAACTGCAAGGCACGCCCGGCGCCATCGCCGTGCTGCACACCCACTCGCGTCGGCTCGACTATCACCCGCACGTACACCTGGTCGTCCCCGCCGCCGCGCTCGACGTGACAAAGAAGCGTTGGCGCCGCAAGCGGCGCGGCAAGAACGGCACCTATCTGTTCAACGCCAAGGCCCTGGCCACGGTGTTCCGGGCCAAGATGCTGGCGGTCTTGACC
>JAXMJH010000090.1:0-23217 GCA_034376725.1 Lysobacteraceae bacterium
GGACTCGAACCCCTGTTACCGCCGTGAAAGGGCGGTGTCCTAGGCCACTAGACGAAGGGGACCTTGGAACTTGTCGGTTACCTGCTTACGCAGACCACCTGAATTTGGAGCGGGAAACGCGCCTCGAACTCGCGACCCCGACCTTGGCAAGGTCGTGCTCTACCAACTGAGCTATGCCCGCAGAAGCCCGAAATGATACCCGACCCGTGGAATCTGTCAACACTTGACACACGGTTTGGAGAAAAAAATCAGCGACCGCGCATCGCCGGCCAGGCCGCGCGCAGGTAGTTGAAGCCCGACCACAGCGTCAGCGCTGCGGCAACGCCGATCAATACCTCGCCAAGCAGGTAGATCGGAATTTCCCGGATGTTTTCCCGGAACAGCAGCAGGCTGATCGCCACCATCTGCACGATGGTCTTGATCTTGCCGATCCAGGCAACCTTGACCCGGCCGCTGTGGCCGATGGCCGACATCCACTCGCGCAACGCCGATATCGCGATCTCGCGGCCGACGATGACCGCCGCAGTCAACGCCATGTAGATGGTGGGGTCTTTCTGAACGATGAGAAACAGGGCGGTGGACACGGTGAGCTTGTCGGCGACCGGGTCGAGAAAGGCGCCGAACTCCGAGAATTGCTCGAAACGCCGGGCGATCCAGCCATCGGCCCAGTCGGTCAGCGCAGCGAGAATGAACACCAACGCTGCCGCATAGTGGGTCCACCCGAAGGGCAGGTAGAAAACGACGACGAGCACCGGGATCAGCAGTATCCGGAACAGCGTCAGCAGATTGGGGATGGTCAAGGTCATGATGTTGGAGATTGTGCCTGTTCTGTGACCTCTGTGCCGTGCAGCGCCGCATAGACCCGCTGGGCCAGCGCCTCGTTGACGCCCGGAGCGCGGGCGATTTCGGCGACCCCGGCCCGCCGCAGGCCATCGAGGCCGCCGAAATGGCGAAGCAGACTGGACCGGCGCTTGGGGCCGATGCCGGCGATATCTTCCAGTCGGCTGGTCTGCCGCGCCTTGCCCCGCCTGGCCCGATGACCGGTGATCGCAAAGCGGTGCGCTTCGTCGCGCACCTGCTGGATCAACTGCAAACCCGGCGACGCGGCACCGGGTTTGAGCATGGTGCCATCGGGACGCACCAGCGTCTCCTCGCCCGCCTTGCGCGCCTCGCCTTTGGCGACGCCCACCAGCGCCACGCCGCTGACGCCCAGATCCTCCAGCACCCGCTGTGCTTCGGCCAATTGCCCTTTGCCGCCATCGATCAGCAGCAGGTCGGGGGCCAACCCACCCTCGGCCACCTTGCGGAAGCGGCGAAGCAGCGCTTCGCGCATGGCGGCGTAGTCGTCGCCGGGCGCTGCGCTGCCGATGTTGAACCGGCGGTACTGACCGCGCACCGGTCCTTCGGCGTCGAACACCACGCAGGATGCCACGGTCGCTTCGCCCTGGGTGTGGCTGATGTCGAAGCATTCGATGCGTTGCGGGAGCGCCGGCAGCCCGACCAGCGTCATCAGATCCTCCAGACGCGCCCGTTGCCCCGCCCGGCTGCTTGCCGCGCTGGCCAGCGCCAGTTCGGCATTCTGCCGGGCCAGATTCAGATACCCCGCGCGGTCGCCGCGAACCTGGCTGCGCAACGCCACCTGCCGGCCGGCCTGCTCGCTCAGAACCTGCTCGAGCAGCAGTCGATCAGGAATCGGGTGGCTGATGACGATCTCGGGCGGCGGCGGGTGGTCCAGATAGTGCTGGCCGACGAATGCCGCCAGCACCTCGGCGGCCTCCTCGGTTCCGTTGCAGCGCGGCAGGTAGGTTCGCGTGCCCTGATTGAAGCCGCTGCGGAAGCTGGTGAGCGCGACGCAGGCCCTGCCCTGCTGAACCACGCACGCGAGCACGTCGAGATCGGATCGGCGGCCATCGACATACTGTCTGGCCTGGATGGTCCGCAGATCGGCCACCCGGTCGCGCCAGCGGGCGGCGGCCTCGAAATCCAGCGCCGCGCTGGCGGCTTCCATCTCGCGCTGGAACTCGGCGACCAGCTGGTCGCTGCGGCCATCGAGAAAGGCCGACGCCTGGCGGATCCTGTCCTGATACTCGGCAGCGCTGACCAGGCCTACGCAGGGGCCGGCGCAACGGCCGATCTGGTACTGCAGGCAGGGGCGGCTGCGGTTGCGAAATACCGTATCCGGACAGCCGCGAAGACCGAACAGCTTGTGCAGCGTGGTCAAGGCCTCGCGCACGGCGACCACGCTGGGATAGGGGCCGAACAGCTGTCCGCCGACCCGGCGTTGGCCGCGATGCAGGCCCAGCCGCGGCCAGGGGTGGTCGCTGATATGAATGTACGGATAACTTTTGTCGTCGCGCAGAAGCACGTTGTAGCGCGGCTTGAGCGCCTTGATCAGTTGGTTTTCGAGCAGCAGGGCCTCGGCCTCGGTGCGCGTGATGGTGACTTCGATCGCCGCGATCTGAGCCACCATGCGCTGCTGCCGGGTGGGCAGCGCCTTGCTGAAGTAACTGGCCACCCGTTTTTTCAGCGACGCGGCCTTGCCGACATAGAGCACGGCCGCGTCGCCGTCGAGCATCCGATAAACGCCGGGTGCGGAGGTGAGCCCGCGAAGGAAACGCTTGGCGTCGAATGATCGCGTGTTGTCAGGGGCGTCGGTCATCACCGGCTCAGGATACGGCGTCGCCCCGCGTCGGGCATCAACGCGCCGACTGACGCGCTGAACTGCGTTCAGCCAGTCCGGCGAAGTTTATCGACCAGCGCGTCGGTTGCCTCGGCCAACAGGCGATAGGTAGCGACAAAACCGGCCGGATCGCCAAGGTACGGGTCCGGCACATCCCGACCGGCGCCCAGTCCGGCCCAGTCCAGCATCAGGTGCACTTCGGCGGGCGCGCGCGGCGGACGCATCCGGGAAACCGCGCGGGTCACATCCCAATCCAGGCACAGCAGCAGATCGAAACGGTGAAAATCGGCGACCGCGATCTGCCGCGCCCGCAATCCGGAGATGTCCAGCCCGAACTCGCGCGCCACGGCGATGGCTCTGGAGTCGGGTGGTTTACCGATGTGCCAGGCTCCGGTTCCGGCCGAATCGATTTGCAGATCCAGTCCCGCCGATTCCGCCCTGGCGCGCAGAAGCGCCTCGGCCAGCGGCGATCTGCAGATGTTCCCAAGGCACATAAATAGTATTTTATTCAAACATCTATACCTTATAATTAATCCATAACATTAATTATTGCCTGGGTGCGGTCATCGCTCTCGGGCGGTCACTGCCCGCGCGCCAGCCAGTCCTCGGCTCGAGTCAGATCATCCTCGGTATCGACACCCGGCGGAAATGCGCTGGGCGTGATCGCGACCTGGATGGTCAGCCCGGCTTCGAGCACGCGCAGTTGCTCCAGAGACTCGATCCGCTCGAGTCGGCCCTCGGGCAGCGCAGCGAACTGACGCAGGAAGCCGGCGCGATAGCCGTAGATGCCGATGTGTCGCAGCCAGCCTTCGGACAGGGTGGATATTCGGTCCTGATCGAAGCGATCGCGCCACCACGGAACCGGCGCGCGACTGAAGTACAGCGCCCTGCCCTGCGAGTCGCAGACCAGCTTGACCACGTGGCTGTCGAACAGCGCCTCGGGGTCGGTCAACGGCTCGGCCAGCGTGGCCATCGGCGCGTCGTGCTGCGCCAGGGTGTGCGCCAGGTGGGCGATGCCTTCGGCCGGGGCGAACGGCTCATCGCCCTGGAGATTGATCACCCGCAGATCGTCCGGCCAAGCCAATTGCTCGGCGCATTCGGCCAGTCGGTCGGTTCCGGAGACATGATCGGCCCGGGTCATGCAAACGGTCACCGGCTCGTTTTCCAGCGCGCTGGCAATCCGGGCATCGTCGGTCGCCACCACGACTCCGGCCGCGCCGGCGGCAAGCGCCCGCCGCGCGACATGCACGACCAGCGGCAATCCACCAAGCAAGCGCAACGGTTTGCCCGGCAGCCGGCTGGCACCGTAGCGCGCCGGGATGGCGACGACGAACCCGCTGGACTCAACTCCCATCCCCACGCCCCTTAAGTCGGTGCTCAACCTCAATGAAAAACAGTTCGGGCAATTCGGCGCTCGTCTCCAGCCAGTAACTGCCGGCTGGCGCGATGCCACGGCATTTGACTGCATCCTTCCCGGTCATGACGATTGCCCCCGCACCCTCGAAACCGTACTCGAAATCCGCGCTGGTAAATGCGTGATGATCGACAAAACGGTGTTCGACGACCTCCAGTCGGTGCTCGCGCAGCGTGGCGAAGAATCGTTCCGGATTGCCGATACCCGCCACGGCATGCACTCGGGTGTTTTCGAGCGCGGACAGCGGCTGCGGCGGGCCACCATCGAGCGGGTGCAGCAGGCCCGGCCGCAGCCGCATTGGCCAGCCACCGGCATCGCCCGCGCCGCCATTGATTACCCGCAGCCCGGTGAATGCTTCCGGCGGTTGCTCCCGGAGCGGCCCGGCCGGCAGCAACAACCCGTTTCCGTAGCCGCGCTGCGCGTCGACGACTTCGATTTCCAGGTCGCGGCCCAGCGCCAGATGCTGAAGGCCATCATCGGCGATGATCAGGTCGCAGCCTTCGGCGATCAACGCACGGGCGGCCCGCACCCGATCGGCGCAGACCACGACCGGTACGCCGCTGCGTCGTGCGATAAGCGCTGGTTCGTCGCCGGAAAGCGCGGCCGCGGTATCGGCACGGACGCGCACCAGTCCTCGGCCGCGACGGCCGTAGCCACGGCTGACCACGCCGGGACGATAGCCCTGCCTGCGGAAATGCTCGACCAGCGCCAGGACCAGTGGCGTCTTGCCGGTTCCGCCCGCCACCCGGTTGCCGATCACCACTACCGGGGCCGCCAGGCGGTGCGAGCGAAGCGCTCCCAGCCGATACAGCCGCCGCCTTGCCGCAATGACCGCGCCATACAACACCGCCAGGACGCGGAGCGGCCAGCCGGGACGGTGCGGGCCATACCAGATCGCCTCCAGTCGTGCGGCCAGAGTCATCCGTTGTCGTTGTCGCGAAACTGCATTCGATGCAGCCGGGCATAGAGTCCGCCGTGCGCCAGCAGTTCGGCGTGGGTGCCCTGCTCGACCAGCTCGCCCTTGTCCAGCACCAGTACCTGATCGGCGTGCTCGACCGTGGCCAGCCGGTGCGCGATGACCAGGGTCGTGCGGTGCGGAATCAGTCGGTTCAAGGCATCCTGCACCAGCTGCTCAGACTCGCTGTCGAGCGCGGCGGTGGCTTCGTCGAGAATCAGTATCGGGGCATTTTTGAGGAAGGCGCGGGCCAGGGCCAGGCGCTGGCGCTGTCCGCCGGAGAGCATGGCGCCGTTCTCGCCGATGCGCGTGTCGAATCCGGCCGGCAGTTCGTCGATGAACTCGGCGGCATGCGCCTGCCGGGCGGCTTCTTCGATGTCGCTGGCCTCGGCGCCGGCCATCGCTCCGTAGGCAATATTGGCGGCGATGGTGTCGTCGAACAATATGACGCGCTGTCCGACCAGGGCGATCTGCTTGCGCAGGTCGGCCAACCGATAGTCACGCAGCGGCACGCCGTCGAGCGTGATCTGCCCGCTCTCGGGCTCATAGAACCGGGGAATGAGCTGGACCAGCGTGGTCTTTCCGCTGCCCGAGCGGCCGACGATGGCAGTGACCGTTCCCGGTTGGGCGGAGAAGCTGATATGACTGACCGCCACGCCGTCCGCGCCCTGGTAGCGCACGCTGACATCCTCGAAGCGCAGCGCGCCGCGCACTCTTCCAGCGGCCAGCGTGCCGGTGTCGGATTCCTCCAGCGCATCAAGCAGGCCGAACAGCCGCTGGGCAGCCGCCACGCCGCGCTGAATCGAACTCTGGACGTTGGTCAGCCGCTTGATCGAGGGCAGCATGGCCATCATCGCGGTCATGATCGCGACGAACTGGCCGGGGTCCATCCGACCCTTGACCGCCTCCCGGCCCGCATAATAGAGAATCATCGCCAGCGCGATCGCCGAAAGCAGCTGGACTACCGCTGAGGCGCTGGCGCGGGTGCTTTCCACCTTCACGTTGAGGCGCATGTTGCGCTCGATCAGCTTCGAATAGCGTTGCGCTTCGGCATCCTGAGCGTTGTAGATCTTCACTTCCTGCTGCGCCGACAGCGCCTGCTCGGCCGCCGCCGTCATGTCGGCCACCCCATCCTGGATGCCCCGGTTGATGCGCCGGTAGCGTCTGGACACCAGGCTCACGATCAGCCCGATCAACGGCACGATGACCAGCACGGCGGCAGTCACCCGGTAGCTCTGGTAGACCATCACCGCGAACAGAACGGCGATGGTGAGCGTGTCGGTGATCAGGATCTTCAGCGAATTGGTGCTGGCGTGCGCCAACTGCTCGGTGTCGTAGCTGAGCCGGCTCACCATGGCGGGCGTCGGCTCGGCATCGAAGCGGCTGCTCGGCAGGCGCAGGTACTTCGCCATCAGCGTCTCGCGCAGGTCGCGCACCACGCCACGGCCGGCCCGGGCCATGCCGTAGTCGGTGGCAAAGGTCGCCATGCCACGGACGATGAACAGCGCGATGATCGCCAGCGGTAACGTCAACCGCAGATCGTTGTTACGGGCGACGATGGTCTCGTTGACCATCGGCTCCATCAGGCTGGCGAACGCACCCGCAGCCAACGCTTCGATGACCATGCCGACGGTTGCCGCCGCCAGCAGCGGCCAGTACTTCCATGCAACGCCGAGCAGTCTGCGGTAGGCACGCCATGCCTCGCGGCCCGAGTCGGTATCGGCGGGGGTCAAGGCGCGGTCTCGGGCGTGGTGGCGATGGAGATCTTCACGAATCCGCTCTGGCCCAGGGCATCGAGCGCGGTGATCACCGATTGGTGCGTGCTGCGCGCATCGGCACGCAACACCACCGGCCGCGTACTGCGGTCGCCTTCGAACGACTCCAACGCCCTGCGCAAGGTGTCGAGATCCTGCCCGAGGACTTCCTTGCCGTCCAGATAGAAGCGCCCTTCGATGTCGACCATCAGCTCCAGCGGGGGTTGCTGTTCGACCAGCGCCGGGGCGCTTGCCTTGGGTAGTTGCAGCTCAAGCGCCGCCCTCGGGTCGAACCGCGTGGTGACCACGAAAAATATGATCAGGATGAACACCACGTCGATCAGCGAAGTGAGGCTGATCTCGGGCTCTTCGGTGCCGCTGGCCCGTCCGAAATTCATCCCTGGGCCTGCTCCAGCGGATTATCCGAAGTCTCGGTTCGGGCTGTACCGGGCGGCGGCACCGGGCTTGCGTGTTCCAGCGTATCGAGCAGCGCGATGGCCTGCTTCTCCATCTCGACGACGTATTCCGCGACGCGACCCCGGAAGTACCGGTAGAAGATCAGCGCCGGGATCGCCACCGACAGACCGGCTGCAGTGCTGACCAGGGCTTCGCCAATGCCGCCGGCCAAGCGGTTCGGATCGCCGACGCCGTATTCGAGCATCGACATGAACATGCGGATCATGCCGAATACCGTTCCCAGCAGGCCGAGCAGCGGAGACACCGCAGCGATGGTGCCCAGGGTGTTGAGAAACCGCTCCATGCGGTGGCTCAGGTGCCGGCCGACATCCTCGACCCGCTCCTTGATCTGGTGGCGGGGCCAGTGGCGCACGTCCAGCGTGGCGGCCAGCAGGGCACCCAGCGCGGAGTTGTCTCTGAGCGCTTCGACATGGGCCGGATCGAGCCTGCCCTTGGCCGCCCATTGGCAGACTTCCCAGCCGAGGCCGGGCGGCAGGATGCTGGTCGCCCTGAGCGTCCAGAATCGCTCGAGGATGATGGCCATCGCCAGCAGCGACAGGATCAGGATCGGCCACATCACCCAGCCGCCCGCCATCAGGAATTCCAGCATCGATCGCCTCGCGGTTACGCAAAGCCGATAGGATAGCCGCAGGCGGCCCGTCGTGCTTGCGGGCTTATTCGATGGCGGTCGCGGTTTCGTGCCAAAACCGCCGCTGGCGATCGCGCCAGCGCTGTACTGGCCCGACCCCGTGATGATCGAGCCGCAGTCGGATCATCCCGGCCTCGGCGCTGCCTTCGAGCTGGACGCCGGCCTGGCTGTAGCGTTGAACGACATCCGGGTGCGGGTGGCCGAACCGGCTGCGGTGGCCGGACGAAACCAGCGCCAGGCGCGGTGCGACCGCCGCCACGAAGTCGGGCGAGGAGCTGTGCCGGCTGCCGTGGTGCGGCACGGTCAACACCTCGGCGGCGATCGCTGCGGCCTGTTCGCGGACCAGGCGCCGCTCGATGACTTCGCCGATATCGCCGGTGATCAACAGCCGCGTAGCGCCGGCCTCGACCCGCAGGACACAGCTGCTGTCATTCTTCAGATAGGGAAAGTGCAGTGGCGGGTGCAGGAACTCGAACCGGACGCCATCCCATTCCCAGGCCTCGCCGGCGGTGCAGGACTGCCCCGCCAGCCCGCTGCCGTCCGGGGCCAGCAGCATCGCCTCGGGATAGGCCGAATGCACGCTCGCGGCACCGCCAGCGTGGTCGTTGTCGGCGTGACTGACGATGAGCCGGTCGAGTCGGCGCACGCCCAGGGACTGCAAGACCGGCAGAACCGCCGCCTCGCCCAGGTCGAGTCCACCCTCGAAGGCGGCGCCGGCATCGAACAGCAGCGCGTGCCGCTCGGTCAGCAGCGCGATCGACAGCCCCTGGCCGACATCGATCTGATAGACATCGACCGCCGCCGGTGGCGGTCGATGCGGCTGTGGCCAGAACAGCGGCAACAGCAGCAGCGCGGCCAGTGGCTTGCCCGGCGTGCCACGCGGCAGCAATAGCCAGAACGCCGACGCCATCGCCAACACCAGCACCGGCCAGTCTGGCGCCGGAAGCCACAGGCTTGCACCCGGCCAGGAGGCGACCTGGGTCATCATTCGCCAGAGCGGCGACATAGCCCACGATGCCGCCTGGAAAAGCCAGACGCCCAGGCCGGCGTGCAGCGTCTCCAGCAGCAGCCCGAGCAGGGTCAAGGGCACCACGACCAGGGTGACCCACGGGATGGCCAGCAGATTGGTTACGGGGCCGATCACGGAGGCTTGACCGAAGAACCACAGCGTCGTCGGCAACAATCCCAGGGTGGCGATGCCCTGAGCGGAGAGCAGGCCGCGCAGCCAACCCGCCCCGGTCTGCGCCGGCAGACACCACAGCAGCCATCCCACGCCGAGAAAGCTCAGCCAGAACCCGGCGCCGAGAATCGCCAGCGGATCGAACAGCAATACCGCCACCGCCGCCAGAGCGAATCCCTGCCCCGCCTGCTGCGCGCGACGCGACAGACGGGCCAGCAGCACCACCGAAATCATCAACATCGCCCGGACCGTCGGCAGGGCGAATCCTGCGGCGGCGGCGTACGACAATGCCGCCAGCATCGCGATCGATGCCGCAGCCATCGGTCGTGGAAAGACCAGACCCAGCCGGGGCCACAGCCACCAGATCAGACGAACCAGGAGTGCCCCGAAGCCAGCCACCACGCCGACATGGAATCCCGAAATGGCCAGAAGATGGCTCAGGCCCGTGGCGCGCAGCGTCTGCCAATCGGCATCGTTCAGGGCGCGGGTGTCGCCCAGCGCCAGAGCGCGCACGAAGCGCGAGTCCTGCGCAGCCAGCGCGGTCTGGATCTGCCCGGACATGCGCAGCCGCCAGGCGTCCAGCGTCGGCTCGCTGACCAGCATCCGCGCCCCGGCGTTGTCGCGAACGTAGCCGGTTGCCGCGATGCGATGCTGCATGGCCCAGCGCTCGAAGTCGAAGCCGCCGGGATTGAGCACGCCGCGCGGGCGCTTCAGACGCGCGGTGAATTGCCAGCGCTGGCCCGCCGAGAACGCCGGGGCCGTGCCGTACCAGGCCAGCCGGATGCGGCGACCGGCGAGTGACTTCGCCTCGCCCTCGGCGGTCACGATGGTGGCGTCGAACCGGGTCAGGCCAGCGCGCGCCTGCGGCAGACCTTCCAGGAGGACCTCCAGGGCCAGATCCACGCCTTCCAGGGCCGCCGGCAGCCGCTCGGACAGCGCCCACAGACCGTGCAGGCCGGACAGACAGAATCCGACCAGCACGACCGACGCATAGCGAATCCATCGATGCGTCGGGCGAAGCCACTGCCAGACCGCGATCGCCAGCATGCCCAGCACCCACCCAGCCGCCGGGAGCCGGGCAAGGTTCAACGCCAGCAACGACCCGGCCAGCAGGGCTGCCGCCACAGACAGGGCAGAAGGCATTGACGGCCCGCGTTCCGGGTGACGACAGCGTTCGATTGGGTTGGAGTCGGCGATGGAATTCACATCGCCAGCCTGCCCGGTGTGCCCGCTGTCGGCGTCGGCCCGGCTACCCCGCCTCGGGTAGGCGTTTTGCCGATGCGGAGGATGCGCTCCGATTGACCGTTGCCATGCCGCCCGCAGGCGACCCACCGCTCAAGGCGCGTATCGGGCCATGAGTTCCTTGAAACCGGGCGCCTCGGCCAGCGACTCGAATCGCGGGTCGTTCCGGTACAAATGGATGGAGGCAAATCCCGGATTCGACAGCAAGCGTTCGAGACTGGCCAGGGTCAGGCTCCGGTCGCCGACCATAGCCGCGACACAGGCGAGATTATCCAGCGCGACATAGCCATCCACGGCGTCGCGTTCCAGCGGCATCCGTTCAACCGCGCGCTGAGCCGCTGCCAGGGCGTTGTCGCGCTCGCCGAGAGCCGCAAGCACCATCGCCAGCCATCCCAATGCCATCGGGTCGTCGGTCCCGTCGCCCGTCTGACCGTGAAGCGATTCGCGGGCTGCGACCAGCCCGGGACGCGCCGCTTCCTGCCCCTCGTGATGAAATGTCGTCAGCGCTCTGGCAGCAGCGCGCTCGGGCGCACCCGGCGCTGCTCCGTCGCCCAGCCGGTCCGCCACATCGAACGCCCCCTGCCAATCGCGGCCAATCAGGGCAGCGCGCCATCTCTCCGTGGTGTACGGGGCATCCGGATGGCTGCGATGGAAGGTCACCAGCGGCGCAACGTCCCCGTCGCGCAACAGCGGCACCGTGGCCAGGCCTCGCAAAGAGGCCAAATGTTCCGGATCGATCGCCAACATGCGTTGGAGCTGAAGAGTCAGTTCGTCGTAGCGCCGCAGGTCGAGCAGGACGCGTGCCAGATTGACGTGCGCGACCAGGCTACGCGGATCGAGCAGAACCGCTCGCTGCATGCTCGACAGCGCGTCCTCTGCCCTGCCCTGGCGGAGCAGTATCCACCCCTTCACCACCGCGATGCGGGCGCTGCCGGGTAGCCTGATCTCGGCCTCATGCAGTTGAGCCAGGGCCGTGTCGTAGTCGCGAAAACCGTAGTAGTAGTACTGCGCCAGTGCCAGATGGGCATCCGGCAAGCCTGGCGCCAGGGTCAGGGCGCGCTCGGCGGCCAGCCGGCCTTCCAGGAAGTCTTCCGGTCGCAGGGGCCGCGTAGCGCTCAGCCAGCGACGCTGGATGATGGCCTGGGCGAGACCGGCGTGCGCTCGCGCGTATTGCGGGTCCAGGGACAAAGCGCGTCGAAAGCGGTCTTCCGCGACCACCAGCTGCTCGGTGTGGCCATCGTGGCTCAGGAACGTCGACATTGCCTCATGCCCGGCAAGCAGGGCGCTGTAGGCTGCCAGATTGCCGGTCTCACCCAGCACCGCCTCACTGGCTGAATCCGGGTCGACCACGATGCGCAGCGAACCGGCGATCGCCTCGGCGATCTCGCTCTGGATCGCCAGGAGGTTGGAAACGGTCAATTGACGGTCGAACGTCCGGGCCCAAATGTGTTCGTCGCTCCGGGCATCGATCAGTTGGGCGTTGATCCGGATCTGGTCACCGGCCTGCTGCACGCTGCCTTCCAGCAGGGTGTCGACCCCCAATTCCGCTCCGATCTGTCGCAGTGATTTGTCGCTTTCGCCATACGGCATCACCGAAGTGCGCGATATGACGCGAAAATTGGGGATACGGGTAAGCCGGGTCAGCAGATCGTCATGCATCCCTTCGGCGAAAAATGCCGGCGCCTCGCCTTTGGTGGCGCGAACCACGAATGGCAATACCGCGATCGAGCCGGACGGTGGCGAGGCGACCGGGCCTGCGCTCTGCCACGGTGGCCCGGGCCCGAACAACCACAAGCACAGGACCGCCAAAAGCGCGGCGGACAGCCACAGCGGCCGACGCGTGCCAGCGATCCGGCCGACCATCGAACCGGGCGGGTCGGGCGCTTCTGTCGCCCCGGACCGGCGCTCGCACAGCGGCTCGACCGCCGCCGCCAGCCGGTAGCCGCGGCCACGCACCCCGGCGATGTAGCGCGGATGCTGGGCGTCGTCGCCGAGCGCATCGCGCAGCAGCTTGACGCGCTGGCTGACGGTTTCCGGGCCGACCACCAGACCGGACCAGACCCGGTCCATCAGCTCGTCGACCGACAGAATGGCAGGTCCTGCCCGGATCAGCGCCAGCAGCAGATGCCAGGACAGCCGCGGCAGCTCGATCTCGTGCTCGCCGCGCAGCACCCGGCCGCTGTCCGCGTCGATGACCAGATCGCCGAGGCGATAGCTCTCCGGCGCCACCACGTTCACGGTGGCAAACGGCGCTTGGTCCGCGTTGGTCCGGTCCATCTTCATCGCCGGATTCTCTCCCCACAATCGCTGCGATTGTGTGTCGCCACACGCACTCCGGGTGGCCTGTTATGCCTGGCGGCCGCTCCAAGCCCCTGATCGAACGGCTTTCATCCAGACATAACGCATCTTCACGAAGGCTTCGGCCAGCCTTCATGCGCCGGGGCGGACGGCGCGACACCGTGATCGCGTGGCCGCCCGACGTCCCGCGCCAGCCGGATTGCCGGCGAGGGACGCCCGGTCGGTCGCAATGGGTCGGAGTTCAACCCGCACGTATATCCACGCGCTGCGCCGGAGTCTTGCCGAACCGGTCGAACTGACCGTCCGCGATACCCGGCGCGCTGCGGCGGCGGATTTCCGACCTCGACCATTGACCGTCAATCGTTCTGGAGGAAACAACTCATGACTGCAAATCTCAGCAAACTCGCCCTGGCCTTCACCGCCGCGGCCCTGCTCAGCGCCCCGGCTCTGGCCGGAAACGAGGGCAATGCGGCCAGCAACCATTCCGCCGTGTTCGACTTCAACGACGAGAGCCTGATTATGGGCGGCTCGGCCACCCTGCTGCGCAGCGTCCGCGGCGTCTCGTTCTCGGCCCAGGCCGCCGGTCTCGATCCCGATGCCGCCTACACGGTATGGTGGATCATCTTCAACAACCCGGAGAACTGCACGTTTTCGGGCGGACCCAACGGCGCGCTGTGCAATGCGCCCGACCTGGGCAATCCGGCCGTGAATGGCAGTGTGGTCTGGGCCACCGGGCGGGTCAGCGACGCCTACGGCTTCGCCAGCTTCGATGCCCACCTGATCCGTGGCGGCACGCCGCCGGGGCAGGTTTTGCTCGGCCCCGGCCTGGTCGGCAACGGCGCCGAGATTCACCTGGTCTACCGTTCGCACGGCCCGGCGGCGAACTTTGACGAAGCCACGCTTCAGGCGGCGTTGACCACCTTCGGCGGAGGCTGCGGCATCAACGTCTGCGACGACACCGCCTTCTCGATTTTTGCCAAGTGAGGCAGATCAGGCTGCGTCGAACGCGGCCATTGGCGTTTGGCGCCCGGCTCCGGCCGGGCGCACTCTTGTCCGCTACCTGAATCCGCTGCAGGAAAAAATGCCCCGGCCGTCGCCGGGTGCGGTTACGTATCCAGGGCAAATGGCCGCAGCTGGCCATCCGACAGCTCAAGAACCCGATCGAGCCGGCGCGCCAGCCGCAGATCATGGGTGACCAGCACCAGGCTGGTGCCGTGCTCGCGCTTGAGCTCCAGCATCAGGTCGAACACGGTCGCTGCGGTTCGCTCATCCAGGTTGCCGGTGGGTTCATCGCCGAGGATGCAGGCCGGACGATTGATCAGGGCGCGGGCCACTGCGGTGCGCTGTCGCTCCCCGCCGGACAACTCGCCGGGTTTGTGAACCAGCCGCGCGCCCAGCCCCACCCGCTCCAGCAGCGCCGCCGCTTCGGCCGAGGCCTGGGCCACCGGTATGCCGGCGATCAGCCGCGGCATCATCACGTTCTCCAGCGCGGTGAACTCCGGCAGCAGGTGATGGAACTGGTAAACGAAGCCCAGCGCACGGTTGCGCAAGGCGCCGCGCGCCCGGTCGCTGAGCGCGCTCATGGTCTCGCCGGCGACGATCACCTCACCGGCGCTCGGCGCATCCAGTCCGCCCAAGAGATGCAACAGGGTGCTCTTGCCGGCGCCCGAAGCGCCGACGATGGCGACCGACTCCCCTGCCCGCACGTCCAGCGAAAGATCGTGGAACACCGGTGTGTTCAGTGCGCCTTCGCGATAGGTCTTGCCGAGTCGCTCGCAGCGCAGCACGACGGTACCGGTACCGGCCAGCTCCCGGCTCCCGTTTCCCGATTCCCGGTCATTCATAGCGCAAAGCCGCCGCCGGGTCGGTGCGCGCTGCCCGCCACGACGGGTAGATGGTCGCCATCAGGCTCATCACGAACGCGATTCCGGCGATCAGGCCGACCTCGCCCCAGCGCAGCACGGTCGGCAGGCCGGTGACGTAGTACATGTCCTTGGGCATCACCTCGATGCCGAAAGTGCGCTCGACCAGCGCCACGATGAGATCGAGATTGACCGTGAGCAGCACACCGGCAATGACCCCGAGCAGCACCCCCACGCTGCCGATGACCAGACCCTGGACCATGAAGATTCCCTGGACGGTGCCGGGGCTCATGCCCAGCGTGCGCAGAATGGCGATATCGGCCTGTTTGTCGGTCACCAGCATCACCAGCGAGCTGACCAGATTGAACGCCGCCACCGCGACCACCAGCGAGACGACGATGAAGATCATTGTCTTCTCGATCTTGATCGCCCTGAAGAAGCTGGCGTGATCCGAACTCCAGTCGCGCACCTGATAGTAGCCGCCAAGCCGGTCGGCCAGGTCGCGGGCAACCTGCCAGGCTTGGAAAATATTGGTCAACTTCAGCCGCACACCGGTCACGCCCTCGCCCATCCGGGTCAAGCGCTGGGCGTCGGCCAGGTGAATCAGCGCCATGCCGCGATCGGCATCCTGGAATCCAATTTCGTAGATCCCCGTAACGGTGAAGCGTTTGAGCTGGGGCAATGCGCCAATGACCGTGGTGCGAAATTCCGGGACGGTGACGGTGACCCGATCGCCGATACCCACGCCCAGCCACAGCGCCAGCTCCTTGCCAAGCACGATGTTGAACTCCCCGGGCTGCAATTGGGTCAGTTCGCCGGCCAGCATCTTGCGGCCGAACTCGGACACGGTGTTCTCCCGCGCCGGATCGATGCCGCGAACGATGGCGCCCTGCGTGCGCGCGCCGTTGAGCAGCGCCTCCCGCTCGACATACGGGGCCGCGCCGACCACGCGCGGATCGGCCAGCGCGGTATCGACGGCAATCGGCCAGTCCGGCAGCGCCTCACCGACGCCGCTGATGGTGGCGTGCGAGACCATGCCCAAAATGCGCTCACGCAATTCGTCGCCGAATCCGTTCATCACCGAAATCACCGTGATCAGCGCGGTGACGCCGAGCGCGATACCCATCATCGAAACGGCGGAAATGAAGGAGATGAACCGTGTGCGGCGCTTGGCACGGGTGTAACGCAGCCCGATGGCGATGGCGAGAGGTCGAAACACGCGGTAGGAGCCCGGAGACGGAAGCCGCCTATCCTGCCACCAATGGCAGCAGCGCGGACTGCTGTTGTGCCGAACGGGCCAGAATCAGCGAACGCCGTTCAGCTGTGGTCAGGGTGTCGGGACACCACAGACGCGCGCAAACGCGGTTGTCGGCCGACAGGCGGATCACGGTCAACGGACCCCGCACCGCGATGCTCAGCACGGTCACTGCCCGCTCGGAGCCGTCCGCCCCGTGCCAGTGCGCAGGTGCATCGGGCGCCGCCCAGACCAGACGCCCCCTCGGTGAGCGGGTATGGCTCAGCAGCATATGCCCCGACCACAGCCCGGCAATCGCCGCCGAGACGCCATGCCACAGCCCAGGAAGATCGGTGAGCCAGAGCGCCAGCTGGATCGCCACTGCGAGCGCGGCCAGCGCTGCGGTCTGCCAACGAGAGGGTCGCCAGTCGAGGCGCAGCGGAAACCCGGCGGGCGGCGACGCGTTCATCCGCCCTGCACCGCCCTGGCGGGCAAGGTGAGAATGCTGGAGACCAGTCGCTGCAAGCGGTCATCGGGCACGGCTTCGCGTCCCATGAACCAGCGCCACAGCCGGTCGTCCTCGACCACAAGAAGGCTCAGGAACGCATCCCGCTCGTCGGCATCGGCCGCCGCCCAGCGCGAATCGACATAGCGCGTCATCAGGATATCCAGCTCGCGCATGCCACGCCGGCAGCGCCAGCGCAGACGACGCAGCTCGATTTCCTCATTGGTGAACGCAACCGGCGCAGCGTCGCCCATCACAGCAGTCCCCAGGCCAATCGGCCCCAGAGCCCGAACAGGACGAGGCCGCCGGTCAGGTACACATAGAAACGATGCATCACCCGGTTGTAGCTGCACTGGATCGTGCTGTGCACCACCCGCAGCGCGACGAATGCCCAGGCCAGACCCAGGACAACAGGTTCGACCTGCCCGGTCGCGAATGCCACGCCGAGCGCAGCGTAGAACAACACCGGCAGCTCGAACAGATTGCGGAAGTTGTCCGCCCGACGACAGTCTGGAAGTCGCGCCGCCAACTGCGTGGATGTGGCTACCGCATGCGGCGGAATGCGCCCGCGGCGCATCGCAGACACGCGCTCGAAGAACATCAGCCACCAGACCACGAAGGTCAGCGCCACCATCGCCACGCCGGGCCAGAAGATCATCGAGTCAACCATGATCGATCACACCGGTCACGATCAGGCGGCCGCCCGTCGCTGGATCATCAGCTTCTTGATCTCGGCGATGGCCTTGGCCGGATTCAGGCCCTTGGGGCAGGTCCGCGTGCAGTTCATGATGGTGTGGCAGCGGTAAAGCCGGAACGGGTCCTCGAGTTCGTCGAGTCGGGCGCCGGTATCCTCGTCGCGCGAGTCGACGATCCAGCGGTAGGCTTGCAGCAGGATGGCCGGACCGAGGTAGCGGTCGCCGTTCCACCAGTAGCTCGGGCAACTGGTCGAGCAGCAGGCGCACAGGATGCATTCGTAGAGCCCATCGAGTTTCTTGCGATCGGTCGGCGACTGCAGGCGCTCGCGGTCCGGCGGCGCCGGGCTCTGGGTGCGCAACCACGGCCGGATCGACGCGTACTGGGCATAAAAATGCGTCATGTCCGGCACCAGATCCTTGACCACCGACATGTGCGGCAGCGGGTAGATCGGCACCTCTTTCTTGTCGCAATCGGCCACCGCCTTGGTGCAGGCCAGCGTATTGGTGCCATCGATGTTCATCGCGCACGAACCGCAGATGCCTTCGCGGCAGGAACGCCGGAAGGTCAGCGTCGGGTCGATCTCGTTTTTGATCTTGATCAGCGCGTCCAGCACCATCGGCCCACAGCGGCCCATGTCGACTTCATAGGTGTCGGTACGTGGGTTCTCGCCGGTATCCGGATCCCAGCGGTAGACCTTGAACACCCGCACCTCGCCCTTGGCATCGGCGACAGGGAAATGCTTGCCGCGTCCGATGCGGGAATTCTTGGGAAGGTTGAACTGTGCCATTGGGCTAACCTGAAAGTCTGAAGAATGTGGAAGATCGCTGCCGGATGATCTGTCGGCGTTTTTCCGTCGTCATCTTGGCGACCACTCGGCCTCGGCTGTCCGGATCGGGCGCCGGTAGCCATGAATCAACAGAAACGCGACGAAGCCGATGATCGGCACCAGCGCGACAAACAATGCCCAAGGTGCCCTCTGTCGCGGCGCAAGACTCGGGTGGAGATACACCCGAAGCGCCAGGACGACAAGTACCAGCAACCCTGACGCCATGCCCAATGTGCTCGCCATCGTGGCCGTCCTCAGTAAACCCGTGCCTTGGGCGGCACCGGATCGACATCGCTGGTCAAGGTGGTCATGTGCACCGGGCGGTAGTCGATGCGCGACAGGCCCTTGTCGTCCACCCAGCACAGCGTGTGCTTGTGCCACTGACTGTCGTCGCGATCCGGGAAATCCTCCCGGGCGTGAGCGCCACGGGATTCCTTGCGGTTCTCGGCCGACACCAGCGTGGCCACCGCCTGACCCAGCAGATTGCGCAGCTCCAGGGTCTCCAGCAGATCGGTATTCCAGATCAGCGAACGGTCCTGAATGCCAACAACGGCGAAGCTCGCCTGCACTTCGGAAATCTTGCTTACGCCTTCGGAGAGCGTCTCACCGGTACGGAATACTGCGGCGTGGTCCTGCATGGTGCGCTGCATGGTGTCGCGGATCTCGGAGGTGCGCAGCCCGCCGCTGGCGTTGCGGATCGCATCCAGGTCGGCCAGCGCGCGGTCGCAGCCGCCTGCCGGCAGCGGCCGCAGCGCACCGCCGATTTTCAGCGTCTGGGCACAGCGGTTGGCGACCGAGCGGCCGAATACCACCAGATCGAGCAGCGAGTTGGAGCCCAGCCGGTTGGCACCATGCACCGACACGCAGGCGGCCTCGCCGATGGCGTACAGGCCGGGCACCACAGCATCCGGATCGCCATCGCGCAGGGTCAATACTTCACCGTGGTAGTTGGTCTGGATTCCGCCCATGTTGTAGTGCACCGTCGGCAGCACCGGGATGGGCTCCTTGGCGACATCGACGTTGGCGAACACCTTGGCGGTTTCGGCGATGCCGGGCAGCCGCTCGTTGATGACCTCCGGGCCGAGGTGCATCAGATTGAGATGGATGTGGTCGTTGCGCTCGCCGACGCCGCGGCCTTCGCGGATCTCGATGGTCATCGACCGGCTGACCACATCGCGCGAGGCCAGATCCTTGGCGTTGGGCGCATAGCGCTCCATGAATCGCTCGCCCTTGGCGTTGGTGAGGTAGCCACCCTCGCCGCGCACACCCTCGGTGATCAGCATGCCGGCGCCATAGACGCCGGTTGGGTGGAACTGGACGAACTCCATGTCCTGCAGCGGCAGGCCGGCGCGCAGCACCATTCCGCCACCGTCACCGGTGCAGGTGTGGGCCGAGGTGCAGGAGAAGTAGGCCCGCCCGTAACCGCCGGTTGCCAGCACGGTGCCCTGGGCGCGAAACAGGTGCAACTGTCCGGTTGCCATCTCAAGCGCCAGCACGCCGACGCAGGCGCCTTCGGCATCCATGATCAGGTCGAGCGCGAAATATTCGATGAAGAACTCGGCCTGATGCGCCATCGATTGCTGATACAGCGAGTGCAGCATGGCGTGACCGGTGCGGTCGGCGGCGGCGCAGGTGCGCTGGGCGGTGCCCTTGCCGTAATGCGTGGTCATGCCGCCGAACGGGCGCTGATAGATCTTGCCGTCTTCGGTGCGCGAGAACGGTACGCCGTAGTGCTCCAGCTCGATGACTGCGGCCGGCGCTTCCTTGCACATGTATTCGATGGCGTCCTGGTCGCCCAGCCAATCGGAGCCCTTGATGGTGTCGTAGAAATGAAAGCGCCAGTCGTCCTCGCCCATGTTGCCCAGCGCCGCCGAGATGCCGCCCTGCGCGGCGACCGTGTGCGAGCGGGTCGGGAAAACCTTGGTCAGACAGGCGGTCTTGAAGCCCTTCTCGGCCAGGCCGAAGGTGGCGCGCAGCCCGGCACCGCCGGCCCCGACGACAACCATGTCGTACTTGTGTTCGATGATCGGATAAGGCGTGGTCATGTCAGCGGGTACTCTTGTTCTCCCCCGATTGCGAGGGAAGCGGACGACAGGTCGGTAGGGCTAACCGGGCAGCAGGCCACCCGTTCAGCGGGCCGCGCGACGGGCAGGCGCATGGCACAGGTCATGCCATGAAGGCCACACGGCCGATGGCGATCACCGAGGCGATGGCAGCCAGCGCGAAAACGAAGCGGACCGCCAGTTGCAGCGCGACTTCCAGCGCCCTGGCGTGGACGTAATCCTCGATCACCACCTGTACGCCCAGGCGGGCATGCCAGAACAGGGCGAGCACATAGGCGATCAGCAGGCTTGCGGTCAGCGGCGGCGCGATGGCAGCGCGCGCGGTTGCCTGATCGGCCCCGGCCAGCCCGATGATCAAGTACAGGAACCACGGCGTGAGCAAGGCCAGCGCGACGGCCGAGACGCGCTGTACCCACCAGTGATGGCTGCCGTCCTTGGCCGAGCCCAGCCCGCGGGCTCGGGCCAAAGGATTCTGGTGTCGGGCGTCGGACGCGCTCATGCCGCACCTCCAGCCAACGCCCAGAGTCCAGCCGTGGCGAGCACGGTGAGCACCAGCACGGTGTAGCCGCTGCGGTAGAACTGGGCGATTTCCAGACCTCTGCCGGTATCCCAGATCAGGTGGCGGATGCCGTTGAGCAGGTGATACATCAGCGCGGCACTGAAGGCGAAGAGCAGCAGCTTACCGGGCAACGAGGCGAACAACGCGGAGATCGAGGCATAGGTCTGTGCGTCGCCGGCCACCGCCAACAGCCAGGCGGCCACACCCAACGCCCCCAGCGAGAGAAAGACGCCGGTGATGCGATGCGAGATCGACATCACCATGGTGATCTGCGGGCGGTATACCTGCAGATGCGGAGACAAGGGACGTTGCGGCTGGGTCATGTTCGGGTTCCGGATTTTTCGCGAAGTTACAGGTCGGTCCGTGCAGGAAGTATCAAGGTCGATCACAAGGTCGATCAGAAATCGACGCAACGGCCATTTTTCTCCCAGTCGCCGAATCGGGTCGGCTCGGGGCCTTCGCGGCCACCGATTTCGACTGGAGCCGGGGGAACGGAGGCTGCTGTTTCCGCCGCTTCGACTTCGCCGAGCGGCTCGGTCGCACCGGTTGCCGCGCCATCCACGGGTGCCGATGCGCGCTCGCTTGCCGTTACCATGGTCGTCTTCATAGCCGGTAAAGGGTAGTCCTTGGTTACCGTACCTGACAAGCTGAATGACGTTTCGGACACGACTTTCGAACCCGGCGCCATCGCGCACGCCGGCATCCTCGCGCTCAGCGGGCGCGATGCACTGGCGTTCTGCCAGGCGCAGTTCATGAACGATGTCGCCCCTCTGGTCGACGGCCAATGGCAGTGGAGCGGCTGGCTGAGCGCCAAAGGCCGGGTGCAGGCGCTGTTTGCGCTGGTCCGGATCGATTCGGAAACCATCTGGCTGTGGCTGCCGGATGGCGATCCTGGGCAGTTGGCCGAGTCGTTGGGTCGTTTCGTGTTTCGAAGCAAAGTGACACTGCGGCCGGCCGCGGCGATGGCGACGCTCGACGGCCAGACACCGCCCGCCGAGCCTGGCCGCGCTTCGATGGCCATCCTGAGCTCCGGTCGGACATCTCTGGATCTCAGCGGCGCCGGCGGCTCGCTGTGGCTTCACCTGGACACCAGCCGACCACCGGGCGCGCCCGACCCGGCCGCTGATGCCCTGTGGCGGCTGCACGCGATCCGTCACGGTCTGCCGCGGATCGCCGCTGCGATGGTCGACAGTTATACGCCGCACATGCTTTCGCTCGACCGTCTGGCTGCTTTCAGCGTGCGCAAGGGCTGTTATCCGGGCCAGGAAATCGTCTCGCGCACGCACTTTCTGGGCCAGTCGAAACGGTCGCTGGTTCGACTGCACGCCGACTCGGTGATCGAGTCCGGCACCGAAATCCGCGACAATGAGCGGGTTCAGGGCAGCGTGCTCAATGCTGCGCCGGTCGATGCCGACGGGTTTGAGGCAATCGCCGTCCTGCCGACCGACGGGCCGCCAACCTTTCGATGTGGCGAGGCCCGGTTGGCGCCTTTGCCGCTTCTCGATGGCTTGCGGCGGATGTCGAGTGACTGACGGCAGTTGGCGGCCGTGCCGTTTTCTGTTATTCGTGCTCTTTCGGTGGGAGATTGGCGATGCAAGTTAGCTTCCGGAGTTTCCAGCGCCTCGTCTTCGCGGCCGCGGCGGCAGCGGTTGTGCTGCTTTCATCGCCACTCCTGGCGGCCGAGTATCGGTTTTCGGTCGAGCCCGAGTATCCGCCGGCGCAGGCCGAAGAAATCTACGCGCCGCTGATCGACTATCTCAGCCGCTCGACCGGCCATAGCTTCCGACTGGTCGTGCCGCGCAACTATCACTTGCTCTGGCGCGATATGCGCAAGGGCACCGAAGTCGACTTCGTGTTCGAGGACGCGCATTTCACCGACTTCCGGATGCAGCGCTTCGGCTTCGTGCCGGTCGCTCGGGTCGCCACGCAAACGGCCTTCAGTCTGATTGCGCTCGATGATGTCGCCGCGCGGGGACTTGAGGGTCTGGTCGGTTATCGAATCATTTCCATGCCCTCCCCCAGCCTGGGCTATGCCGCACTGGGAGGGTTCTACCCGAACCCGATCTCGCAGCCCGAAGTGCAATCGGTCGCGGCCAGCTGGCGCGATGGGGTGGAGATGGTCTTCGCCGGCGAGGCCGAGGCCGCGATGGTTCCCAACTATATCGCCGAGCTCTATCCCAATCTGACACTGATGCAGCAGAGTCAATCGTTCCCTGCGCGGGCGGTGTCGGCGGCGGCATCGGTACCCGAGGATGTGCGTCAGGCGGTTCGCGATGCGCTGTTGCGGATGCACGAGGACGATTCGCTGTACTCGGCGCTCAATGAGATCGGCGTCGTTCGCTTCGAGCCGGTCGACCCGCGCGACTATCGCGGGCGGCAATCCATGCTGCGCGGCTTCTTTGGCTACCAGGAGCCCTGAGGCACCGCACTCGTTCTTCTTCCCCTGCTGTTGCCGCGCCTGCGTGCGGTAACGCAAGGTCGTGACCTGAGCGCGCCTCTCCGAGCCAACTGGGTGCAGGCGGCAGGACCGCTGAAATACCGGGACCGCCGGATGCCACCAAGCATCCCGCGGTCCCGACTTACGGCCTGACGGCCTAAGTCAGGCTACAAAAGCCGAAGGCCAAACCACCCGCGTAGCCCGGCACGAGCGCAGCGAATGCCGGGGCCGCCGTAACCCACGAAGTACCTCGCGGTCCCGGCTTACGGCCTTGCGGCCTAAGCTGATGGGATGGACTCCTCCTCCCAGGGACGGCATCGCGATGTGCCAGAGTGAGGGGTGCTGCTTGAGTAGCGACCAACCACACAGCCGAGAGGAGGAGTCCGCCATGAATCGTACCGCCAAAT
>JAXMJH010000091.1:0-4242 GCA_034376725.1 Lysobacteraceae bacterium
ATTTGGCGGTACGATTCATGGCGGACTCCTCCTCTCGGCTGTGTGGTTGGTCGCTACTCAAGCAGCACCCCTCACTCTGGCACATCGCGATGCCGTCCCTGGGAGGAGGAGTCCATCCCATCAGCTTAGGCCGCAAGGCCGCAAGGCCGTAAGCCGGGACGGCGGGGTGTTTGGTGGTATCTGGCGGTCCCGGCATTCGCTTTGCTCATGCCGGGCTACTCTGGCGGCTACGCGGGTGCGGGGCTTGCGGTGGGTGTTGGCGGTTCTTGTAATTGTAATAACGCGCTATTACACTATTGCGATGAAACGCCGAAGCATCGATCCCGAGGCCGACGATCTCGACGCCCTGGCCGGTCTGGCCAGGGCGCTGGCTTCGTTGCGCACGGCTGATGAGGTGACTGCGTTTCTGGAAGATCTTTGCACGCCGGCCGAGCGGCAGGCGATGGCTGATCGCTGGCGGGTGATTCCGCTGTTGCTCAACGGTATGACCTACCGCGACATCCACGACCGCACCGGGGTCAGCGTGACCACCGTGGGCCGCGTGGCGCGTTGCCTCGAGCTTGGCGCTGGCGGCTATCGCACGGCGGCGCGCCGGCTGCGGCTGCCGGGCGCCGGCTCGCACCACTGAAACCCGAATTTTTCTGATGAGGAACGAGGCATGACCTCGCGTGACCGTTTACGTATTGCCATTCAAAAATCCGGCCGACTGTCCGATCCGGCCCGCGATCTGCTGGACCGCTCCGGTCTGTCGTTTCGGGAAAGCCGCGACCGGCTGTTCTGCTACGGCGAGTCGTTGCCGATCGATCTGCTGCTGGTGCGCGATGACGATATTCCTGGCCTGATCGCCGACGGTGTCTGCGATCTGGGCGTGGTCGGTCGCAACGTGCTCGACGAGCAGGCGCTCGAGCGCAAGGTCAATGGCAGCAGCGAGGGGTTCATCGAGCTGCGCAAGCTGGGCTTCGGCCGCTGCCGGCTATCGGTGGCGGTGCCCCAGGAGTGGAACTGGAACGGCCCCTCCGATCTGGCCGGCAAGCGCATCGCCACCAGCTATCCGTTCCTGATGGCCGACTGGCTGCGGCGCAACCAGGTCGAGGCCGAGGTGGTGGTGCTGTCGGGTTCGGTCGAAATCGCGCCCCGGCTCGGCAAGGCCGACGCGATCTGCGATCTGGTGTCGTCCGGCGCCACGCTGGCGGCCAATCAACTGCGTGAAGTGGAGATCATCCACGAGAGCGAGGCGGTGCTGGCCGCGCCGGCGGCTGCGTTCGTCGACGAGCGTGCCGCGCTGGCGCAGATGCTGCTGCGCCGACTGGATGGCAGCCTGAAGGTGCGCGGCAGCAAGCTGATCATGTTCCAGGCCCCGCGCGCCGCACTGACCGAACTGCTGCGCCTGCTGCCCGATGCCGAGCCGCCGACGATCATGCGCCTCGACGGTCGCGACGACGATGTCGCCCTGCAGGCAGTGTGCCGTCAGGAAATCACCTGGCAGCGGCTGGAGGACATGAAGCGCGCCGGCGCCCGCGGCCTGTTGGTGTTGCCGGTCGAGCAGATGCTGGCATGAACACGCCGACCGCCAATGACTTTCCCGCGCTGACGCCACTGGTCTGGGCCGACCAGAACGCGTCGCAGCGCGCGCAGCTGCTGCGCCGGCCGAGTGCGGTGATCGGCAGCGAGATCCGCGCGTCGGCCGAGCGGCTGATTGCCCAGGTTCGCAGCGATGGCGACACCGCGCTGCGGGCGCTGACCCGGCGTTTCGATGGTGTCGAGTTGGGCGAGCTACGGGTGCCGCAATGGCAATTCGACGCGGCCGAGGCCGAGCTCGACCCGGCGCTGAAACAGGCGCTGATCGAGGCGCGCGAGCGCCTGCTGGCCTGGCACGAGGCGGGCCGCGCGGCCGAGTTCGAGATCGATACCGCGCCCGGCGTGCGCTGCGGCCGCGTGCTGCGGGCGATCGGTCGGGTCGGGCTGTACGTGCCGGCCGGCAGCGCGCCGCTGCCATCGACTGCGCTGATGCTGGGCGTGCCGGCGCAATTGGCCGGCTGTTGCAAAGTGGTGATCTGCACGCCACCGCGTCCGGACGGTCGCGCCGACCCGGCGGTGCTGTTCGCCGCGCGGCTGTGCGGCATCGATAGCGTGTACACGCTGGGCGGCGCCCAGGCGATCGCCGCGATGGCTTACGGCACGGAAAGCGTGCCCAAGTGCGACAAGCTGTTCGGACCCGGCAATGCCTATGTCGATGCCGCCAAGCAATGCGTGGCGCAGGACCCGGACGGCGCGGCCATCGATCTGCCGGCGGGGCCTTCGGAAGTGCTGGTGATCGCCGATGCCGGCGCCAATCCCGAATTCGTGGCGGCCGACCTGCTGTCGCAGGCCGAGCACGGCCCGGACTCGCAGGTGATCCTGCTCAGCCCGTGCGCACAGTTGCTGGCCCAGGTGGCCGACGCGCTGTACCGGCAGGGGCCGGCCCTGCCGCGTGCCGCGATTGCCGCGCGTGCGCTGGCTTCGGCGCGGTTGATCCGCACCAGCGATCTGGCCGAAGCATTCGCGCTCAGCAACGATTACGCGCCCGAGCACCTGATCCTCGCGCTGCGCAATCCGGGCGAGTGGCTGGCGCAGGTCCAGGCCGCCGGCTCGGTGTTTCTCGGCGACTATGCGCCCGAGGCGCTTGGCGATTACTGCTCGGGCACCAATCACGTGCTGCCGACCGGCGGCGCGGCGCGCGCCTGGAGCGGGGTGAGCGTCGCCAGTTTTCAGACCAGCATCAGCATCCAGAGCGTCAGCCCCGAAGGCCTGTCGGCGATCGGCCCGTGTGCGGCGACCATCGCCAGAGCCGAGTCGCTGACCGCGCACGAGCGCGCCGTCACCCTGCGGCTGGACGCGATCGGGCAGGGCCGGCCATGAGCCTGCCGGGAATCAGCGATAGCGGTGCGGCGGCGGGCAGTGTGCTCGATCTGGTCCGCGACGACCTGCGTGGCTTTGCCGGTTACGCCTCGGCGCGGCGCGCCAGCGTCACCGGCGCAGTCTGGCTGAACGCCAACGAGAGCCCGTGGCGCTCGCCGGCCGACGACGGCCTGGGCGCCAACCGCTACCCCGAGCCGCAGCCGGCAGCGCTGCGTCGGGCGCTGGCCGAGCTGTATGGCGTCGAGCCCGAACAACTGCTGATCGGCCGGGGCAGCGACGAGGCCATCGACCTGCTGGTCCGCGCCCTGTGCCGACCGGGCCGGGATGCGGTGCTGATCGCTCCGCCGGTGTTCGGCATGTACGCGGTCAGCGCCCGGTTGCAGGGCGCGCCGCTGATCGAACGGGCGCTGGGCGAGGATGAAACCGGCTTTCGCTGCGACCTGGACGTGGTCGCCGACACCGCGATCAGCGACGGGGCGAAGCTGGTGTTTTTGTGCAGCCCGGCCAACCCGACCGGCCAGGCCTTGAACACCGGGGAGATCGTCGCGCTGGCAAGGCGGCTTGAAGGCCATGCACTGCTGGTGATCGACGAGGCCTATGCCGAGTACAGCAGCGAGCCATCGGTGGCCGGCCTGGTCGGCACGATCGGCAATCTGGCCGTGCTGCGTACGCTTTCCAAGGCGCACGCGCTGGCTGCGGCGCGCATCGGCGTGGTGATCGCCGCCCCCGAATTGATTGCGGTGCTGCGCAACTGTCAGGCGCCTTATCCGGTGCCCGCACCGTGCGTCGAACTGGCGCTGGCGGCGCTGCGCCCCGAGGCCCTGGCGCTCACCCGAGAGCGCATCGCATCGACGGTGACCGAGCGTGAGCGGGTCGGCGATGCGCTCAGCGGGCTGGCCGGCGTGCGCCGGGTGTATCGGTCGCAGGCCAATTTTCTGCTGGTCCGCTTCGAAGACGCCGAGCGGGCCTTCGATGCGCTACTGGCGGCCGGGGTGGTGGTACGCGATATGCGCGGTTACGCGGCGCTGGGCGATGCGTTGCGGATCAGCATCGGTACGCGGGAAGAGAACGATGCGGTGTTGGCCGCGCTTGCTGGGATGTGATGGATGTGTTGGCTGGATTCCTTATGAATTTTGTTTGTGGGGGGTTTGGAGGTAGGGGTGGTCGTGGGCGCTTTCTGGCTTTTAAGAGCAAGAGCTTTCGCAGGCCCTTCGGGCCTACGAGTCACCTTTCTTTGCTTGCCCAAAGAAAGGTAACCGAAAGAAAAGGCACCCCGATGGAGCGCCCTACGGGCTTCCTGCCCTTCGGGTGCGCGTCGGTCGCGCCCCCCCCCTGCGGGATGAT